>JAABTO010000086.1 GCA_011389835.1 Desulfotignum sp.
ATCGAGGCCCTGCGGGCCGGGCGAAATTCCGCCCAAACCCAAAAGGCTGAAAAAATCCGCCGCCAGAAACAGCGGCGCAAACGCAAAACCCGCAGAAAATTGACCGGTTCCGAAAACACCGGACCCGAAGATGCCGGGTCTGGTAACACCCCGTCAGGCATGGTTACAGATGAATAATCTCAATATTTGTATCTGCAATCATGGCCAGGCCCATGGCATCCACCCCATTGAAAATTTTATCCACCTGTGAGTTGATCTGGGCGGTGTTATTGCCCACCAGTGCAAACCCGATCTCAGCCCAGTCATGACTGTCGTTCAACCCGGTTTCCGCGGCCGCCGCCCTGAAGCGATTCTGTATCCGGGCCACAATGGATCTGACGATACCGCGCTTGGCCTTCAAAGAATGGACATCAAACAGGCGCAGCTTTATCTGTCCGCATCCCACCACCATGACCGGGTTCTAAAACGCCCCCAGCTGGCAGGGTTTGACGCGGAGCTCGAGCTTTTCACAGGCAGCCCCCATATCCTTGCGGCTGATTTTGAATTCCCCGGCAATGTCCCAGCAGTCTTTGCAGGAAATTCGCCCCTCTTTGGCCATGTTTGCCAGGCGGGCCTTCAAATCTTCGGAAACCTGAATGTTTGTGTCTACAGGGCCGTCATCCGGGGCGTGCCCGAAAAGCCCCAGCTGGCACCGGACAATGCGCAGCTCCATCAAATCAATCTGAACACCGATATCTGACGGCAGCACATTGAGGTCTGCGGCGGCCCGGTGGGCTGCGGCACAGGTGATCTGATTCTGATCTCTGAGTGTTTCCAGTTTTTCCACAATCCCGGGATCAGTCGCCTTTCCCGAGTGTTTGCCGGCGTAATTGCCTCTATCTTCGTGTGTCATGTTTGTCTTCCCAATGGGTTTTAGTTGGTGTATACAAAGCGATTATAAGATAAAATTCATGGACAATAAAGGATATAATTGATGACAAAACCGCATGCCGCTTCCGAGTTCCAGGTGATCTATATCGCATCCTGCGGGGAAGGGATCAATGCCTTTCATCTGGTGGAATCCACCCTGATCCAGTTTCCCGACAACACGATCACCATTGTCAAGGTGCCCCATATCCGATCCGAAGTCCAGGTGGATGAACTCATCGACAAGGTCAAGGATATGGAAAGCCTGATTGTGCATACCATTGTCAAGTCGGAGCTGCGGCAGTACCTGACCCGCAAAGGCATGGAACATAAAATTGTGACCATCGATCTGATGGGACCGGTACTGTCCAAAATCCAGGCGTTTCTAAACCAGCCGCCTCTGGAAAAACCGGGGCTATACCGGGAAAGCCATCAGGTGGATCTCAAGCAGGTATCTGCCATCGATTTTGCCCTGGCCCATGATGACGGTTTGCAACCAGACAGTCTGGATCAAGCGGAGATCATCCTGGTGGGCCTGTCCCGGGCCGGGAAAACCCCTTTGTCCATGTATATGGCCGTACTGGGGTGGCGGGTGGCCAACGTGCCGTTCGTGCCGGGAGTCCCGTTGCCGGCCATGCTGGATGAGGTGGACCGGCGCCGGATTTTTGCATTGAACATCAATGCCAAACAACTCCAGTCCCACCGGAAGATGCGGCAGGAAAGCCTGGGGGTATCAGAAATGAAATCCGCGTACTCTTCCAGAAAAAAAATCGAAGAAGAGATTCTGATCGCCCACCGGCATTACATTGCCAAAGGATACTCCATTATCGACATCAGTGACAAACCCGTGGAAACCAGCGCCGAGGAAATCATTGAAATGATCACCCGGCGCTTCAAGGCGGAGGCTCACCTGAGCTGACGGGTTTCCTGGATGGCGGCCTGGGCTGCAGCCAGCCGGGCAATGGGCACCCGGTAGGGAGAACAGGACACATAGGTCAGCCCGGCCCTGTGACAGAACGCCACGGACGCGGGATCCCCTCCATGCTCGCCGCAGATCCCCAGCTTGATATCGGGCCGGGTTTGTCTGCCCCTTTCCACGGCGATTTCAATCAGGCTGCCCACGGCTTCCTGGTCCAGGGTCTCAAAGGGGTCGAAATCCAGAATGGCGTTGTCAATATAGTCGTTCATAAAAGATCCGATATCATCCCTGGAAAACCCAAACGTCATCTGTGTGAGATCATTGGTGCCGAATGAGAAGAACTGGGCGTCGTTGGCCATTTTATCCGCAATCAGAGCGGCTCTGGGAATTTCGATCATGGTGCCGAACAGATAAGGAATCTGTTCCAGGTTGTGGGTCTTGAGCACTTCCCGGTAACACGCGTCAACAATTTTTCGTGTAAAAGACAGCTCTTTTTCGTTGCAGGTGACCGGCACCATGATTTCAGGCCGGGGGGTTTTTCCCTGGCCGATCAATTCAGCGGCAGCAGAAAAAACGGCCATGACCTGCATACGGGTGATTTCAGGAAAAGTGATCCCCAGCCGGACCCCGCGGTGACCGATCATGGGATTGGATTCCTTGAGCAGCTGGCTGCGTTTAAGCACCTCTTCCAGGTCAATTCCGAGGGCTTCGGCGATTTCCATCTGGGTGGCTTCGGACTGGGGCACAAATTCATGAAGGGGCGGATCCAGCAGCCTGAGGGTCACCGGCAGGTTGTCCATGACTTCCAGGGTGTTTTTGATTTCCTGTTTCACGAACGGAAACAGCTCTTTGAGTGCGTCCTTGCGTTCTTCGGTTGATTTGCTCAGAATCATTTTCCGAAGCAAAAACAGGGGCCGGTCCGAATCAGCGCCGTAAAACATGTGCTCGGTTCTGAACAGCCCGATGCCCTGGGCCCCGAATTTCAGGGCCGTGGCCGCATCTTCCGGGGTATCTGCATTGGTTCTGACCCCCATGGTCCGGTGATGGTCCGCAATGGTCATGAATTTCTGGAATTTTGGATTTTCCAGCGCGTCCTTCATTTTGAGCCGGCCCTCATACACAATGCCTTTGGTGCCGTTCAAGGTAAAGATATCCCCTTCTTTGAACAGGCGGGTACCGACTTGAAGCTGACGGTTTTTGGCATGAATTTTCAACGCGCCGGCACCCACGATACAGCACTTTCCCCATCCTCTGGCCACCAGGGCAGCATGACTGGTCATACCGCCTCTGGCCGTGAGAATGGCGGATGCGGCCCGCATGCCTTCAATATCTTCCGGGCTGGTCTCTTCCCTGAGAAGAATGACATTTTCCCCGGTTTTGGCCATCTGCACCGCGTCTTCGGCCGTGAACACAATCTTGCCCCAGGCCCCTCCCGGCCCGGCCGGCAGGCCTTCGGCCACCTGAACCGCAATTTTTTCCTCCTGAGGGTCCACAATAGGATGCAGCATTTCATCCAGCGATTTGGGATTGAGCCGGCAGACCATGGTTGTTTCATCGATCATGCCTTGTTCAAACATGTCCATGGCCATGTTCAACGCTGCCGTGGCCGTGCGTTTGCCCACCCGGCACTGGAGCATGTATAACGTGCCTTCCTGGATGGTGAACTCGATGTCCTGCATGTCCTTGTAATGGGATTCCAGGGTATTTCTGATATCATACAGCTGGGCATACAGTTTTGGCATGGCTTCTTCCAGAGAGGGCAGGTGCTGGTTCTGCATGTTTTTGGTCTCTTTGTTCAACGGATTGGGGGTACGGATACCGGCCACCACATCCTCCCCCTGGGCATTGACCAGCCATTCGCCGAAAAAATGATTTTGCCCGGTGGCGGGATCCCTTGTGAACGCCACACCTGTGGCGGAGGTGTCTCCCATGTTCCCGAACACCATGGCCTGGACATTGACCGCGGTTCCCCAGGCATCAGGAATATGCTCGATACGGCGGTAGGAAACCGCCCGTTTGCCGTTCCAGCTTTTAAAAACCGCCCCGATCGCGCCCAAAAGCTGATCCCATGGGTCATCCGGAAACTCTTTTTTCAGGTACTGGGAAATTTTCTTTTTGAACCGATCACACAGCGACTGCATATCCTGAAGTGAAATATCGGTATCATGCTCATACCCTTTGTCGTTTTTTAGGTTGTTCATCATCATTTCAAGGTTCAAGCGGATACCCATGCCGTCTTCGGGCACCACCTGATCCGCTTTTTCCATCACCACATCTGAATACATCATGATCAGACGGCGGTAAGAATCATACACAAACCATTCATTGCCGGTCCTGGCCGCCAGGCCGGGAATGGTTTTTGAACACAGTCCCACATTGAGTATGGTTTCCATCATGCCGGGCATGGAACTTCTGGCCCCGGACCGGCACGAGACCAGCAGCGGCGCATCCGGATCACCGAATTTCATCCCCATCTGGTCTTCAATATGACCCATGGCAGCCGTGATTTCCGATTCAAGTGTATCCGGAAACCGCCACCCCAGGTCAAAATAATCGTTGCAGCATTCGGTTGAAATAGTGAACCCCGGAGGGACCGGCAGCCCGAGCCGTGCCATTTCCGCCAGATTGGCGCCTTTTCCGCCCAGCAGGTTCTTCATGGAAGCATCTCCGTGGGTTTTCTGCGGGCCGAATTCATAGATATATCGGGTCATGGTTTCCTCATTTTGTATGATAACGGTATTAAAGACAATCTGTAGTAACTATGCAATATTGGAAAATCAAGTCAAGAGAAATCTCATGTTTATAAAATTCTTTACCAATGCTATGATACAATTCTTTTGAAAAAAACAGAATCCAAAACCTTCAGGATCAGGACAGATACCACACATGCTGAGCATTGAGTCCATTGTCAAGGGGTTTGGCGACCAGACGCTGTTCGAAGACGCCGGTCTGCAGATCAATCCGGGGGAACGGGTCGGGCTGGTGGGCAGAAATGGTCATGGAAAAACCACGTTACTGAACATGATCGCAGGGATCGATCATCCGGATGACGGGAAAATCATCTATCCGGCCGGATACCGCCTGGGCATTCTGCCCCAGAAAATTTTGTTTTCGAAAAACACCGTTCGGGACGAAGCCATGACCGGGCTGCCGCCCCATGAAAGAGACCATTACTGGAAAGCGGAGAAGATACTGGCAGGTTTAGGGTTTTCCGTAGACGATCTGGACCGGGATCCGCACCAGTTCTCCGGGGGATTCCAGGTGCGTCTGAACCTGTCCAAAGTGCTGGTGTCCGAACCGGACCTGCTGATTTTAGATGAGCCCACCAACTATCTGGACATTACCTCCATCCGATGGATCACCCAGTTTCTGACCGCCTGGCCCAGAGAGGTGCTTCTGGTGACCCATGACCGGGGATTCATGGATCATGTGGTGACCCATATTGCAGGCATCCACCGGCGCAAAATAAGGAAAATCGCCGGCACTACCGCCAAATATTACGACCAGGTGGCCCAGGATGAGGAAGTCTATGAAAAAACCCGGCTAAATGAAGAAAAACGAAGAAAAGAGGTGGAAACCTTCATCACCCGGTTCCGGGCCAAAGCCCGGCTGGCCAGCATGGTCCAGTCCCGGATCAAGACCCTGGAAAAACAGCAGGCCAAAGAAAAACTCGATGAACTCAAAAACCTGACATTTTCCTTTAATTATCTGCCGTTTGCCGGCAAACAGCTGCTGCGGGCGGAAAAACTGACCTTTGGCTATACTCCGGACCAACCATTGATCAATGATTTCTCCCTGACCGTTCAGCCCGAAGACCGGATCGGTATCATCGGGCAGAACGGCAAAGGCAAAACCACCCTGGTCAAACTGCTCACCCAGCGGCTCGATCCGGTGTCCGGCACGGTCACCTACAACCCCGGGGTATCGTCCGGATATTTTGAGCAGACCAATGTGTCTTCGTTAAATGACAATCAAACCGTCGAGGAAACGCTCATTGACGCGCATCCGGATTTTGAGCGCCAGGCAGCCCGGAACATCTGCGGGGCCATGATGTTTGAAAAAGATGCGGCATTGAAAAAAATCAGTGTGCTGTCCGGGGGGGAGAAATCCCGGGTCATGCTGGGCAAACTGCTGTTGTCTCCGCTGAACCTGCTGCTGCTGGACGAACCGTCCAACCACCTGGATATCGAAGCCTGTGATGCATTCATCGATGCGTTGGACGCGTTCGAAGGGGCCGTGATTCTGGTCACCCATAATGAAATGTTTCTGCACACCCTGGCCAATCGGCTCGTGGTGTTCAAGCAGGGGCGAGTTTGTGTGTTCGAAGGCACGTATCAGGAATTTCTGGACAAAGACGGATGGGAAGAATCTGTCTTTCGAACCACTGATACGGCAAACAAATCCCAGGGATTGAGTAAAAAAGCGCTGCGCCAGAAAAAATCGGAAATTATTGCCGACCGTTCCCGGGTAGTGGGGCCGATCCAGAAAAAGATCACCCGAATCGAAGATGCCATTGAAGCGTGTGAAATTCAGATCAAAACCGTGAATGACGCGTTGCTGACCGCATCTGAAAACGGGGACGGGGAAAAGATTCAGACCGGTTCCAAGGAACTTGCTGATCTCGAAGCCCGGGTGGAAGCGCTTTTCCAGGAACTGGAAACGGAAAACGAAAAACTGGAATCAATGAATCAGCCGTTTGAAAATCAACTCAAAGAGCTGGAAAGGCAGTGAAATAAGGTGGGCAAGAAAAATTTCACATTCTATTATGGCATACTTCTCATTGCCGTGGGCCTGGGTGTATTTTACCGGATACCGGCAGTCATGCCCCAGGTGGCGGCCATTGAATTTTTCAGCAACAAACTGGGCCTGGTGAAATTCTGTTTTTACATGCTGGGCATATTTCTGATCATCGCCGGTGCCGTCCGGATACATAAGACAGTGAACAAATCAACATCCTGATTACAGGACAGACCATGGCCTCTGCATTTGCAAAAAGAAAACCCCTTTTTCCCGACACCAGCAGGGACCCTTCCGGGGCCGGCAACACCCGGATCGGAGAAATTCTTTCCAGGGAAGGACAGATCACCAGTCTCCAGCTGGATGAAGCCTTGATGGTCCAGAAAAAGACGGGTGAACGGCTGAGTGGCATTCTGCTGGCCAAAGGGTATATTGACCCGGACACCATCATCAATGTGCTGGGCCGGCTCTATAATTTCACTGTGATCCGGTATGCCGACATGACCCCGGATCCCGGTGCCCTGAAAATGCTTCCTTTTGAACTGGCCAAAAAGCATATGGCGTTTCCTTTGGCCCTGAAAGGAAATGACCTGTCAGTGGCCATGGTGGAACCCACCGACAAGACTGCGGTGGCGGACCTGCACAACAAAACCCGAAAAAACATCCACGTGCTTGTATCCACCGAAAACGACATCATTCAGGCCTACCGGGATTTTTACAGGATCAGCGATGATGAGTACAAAAAATTTCTCCGCTTTGAAGAAGAGCCAGAGGATGATACCCCGGTTACGTCGGTGGAGGATTTCGGGTCACTGGTTGCGGAAGCAGCGGAAGAGTTGGAGGTTGGGGCGGCTGAAAAAGATGACGGCCAGGATGAATTTCTGGCCTCGGACGCCCCGATCATCAAGCTGGTGAACGGAATTCTGACCAGAGCCATCAATGACGGGGTGTCCGACATTCACATCGAGCCGTTTGAAAAATCGTTCCAGGTGCGGTACCGCCTGGACGGCAGCATGTACAAGGCCATGAACCTGCCCGTATCCATAAAAAATGCCGTGGTCTCCCGGATCAAAATTCTGGCATCCCTTGATATCGCTGAAAGACGGGTCCCTCAGGACGGCCGGATCAACCTGCGCCTGGGCAGAAACAAAGCAGTGGATTTCCGGGTATCTTCTTTGCCCACCCTGTTTGGGGAAAGTATTGTGCTGCGTATCCTGGACCAGAGCGCACTGAACATCGATTTGACCCGGCTGGGATTCGAACCCGCCACCTTTGAGATGCTCAAACGGTGCATATCCCGTCCCTACGGCCTGCTGCTGGTGACCGGCCCGACAGGTTCCGGGAAAACCACCACCCTCTATTCCATCCTCAACCGGCTCAACAAGGATGACATCAAAATTCTGACTGCGGAAGATCCCGTGGAATTCAATTTCAAAGGCATCAACCAGGTGCCGGTGAGAGAAGACATCGGCATGACCTTTGCCGCGGCCCTCAGAGCGTTTCTAAGACAGGACCCGGATATCATCATGGTGGGAGAGATCCGGGACATCGAAACCGCAGAGATCGCCATCAAAGCGGCCATGACCGGCCATCTGGTGTTCGCCACCCTGCATACCAACGACTGCCCCTCCACCATCGGGCGGCTGGTGGACATCGGTATTCCTGCCTATATGCTGGCCGCTTCCGTGACCATGGTCCTGTCCCAGCGCCTGACCCGGCGGCTGTGTCCGGAATGCAAAAAACAGGTCACAGGATACGATCCAGACATGCTGGAGATGGAAGGGTTTTCAAAAAAGGAGATCCCGGATCTCAAGATCATGGGACCCGGCGGATGCCCGCACTGCAACGGCACCGGATACAAAGGCCGGGTGGGTCTGTATGAACTCATGGAGGTGACCGAGGAGGTGGCCAAGGCCATCAGCGCCGAGGTGTCCGAAGATCAGCTGCGCAAGGTGGCGATGCAGGAAGGCATGGTCACGCTGCGGGATGCCGGGCTTCACAAGATCAAAACCGGTGAGACCTCTTTTGACGAAGTGATGAAAAAAACCGTGATCACCCGGGAATCCCTGCCCGCCTACCTGGTGAATCCGGATATGGAAGTTTACGAAGACAAGGATGTGATCATCCGGGAAAACAACAGGGATATCGATTTTTTCAAACTGATCCAGGGGGCGGTGTATGTGGTCAAGGGCGGCAAGAAAATCGCTGAAATCACCCAGCCGGGAGAGTATTTCGGGGAAATGGCCGCCATCACCAAGGATGTCCGGTCCGCGTCCATCATCGCCAAAGGGCGGTGCAAGGTCAAACGGTTTCCCGGAGACAAACTCGAAGAGGTGATCGAAAAATATCCCGAGGTGGCCAAACACCTGTTCACCGTGCTGGCGGCCCGGCTCCATCAGACCGACCGGCGTCTGGTGACATTGATCAATCAGCTTAAAATGCCTGTGCCTCACTAAAGCACGGTTTCATCCGGCGCTATGTGTCAGGTTTTGTTTTTTGGCGGTTTGCAATACCGGTCTTTTTCACTGTAGATGCAGCCGCAGTAGGACTGCCGGTACATGCCTAAGGCCTTTGACTCCTCAATGCCCTGTTTCCAGCCCTCTCTGAAATCATGGTAGAAAAAATCGACCCCGGTTTCCTTTGCCACGGCCGTGCCGATCTCCTGAATCAGGGCATGATTCTGAAACCGGCTGTAGAGCAGGGTGGAGGAAAATGCGTCGAATTTTCCTTTTTTGGCGATTTTGGCTGCGGCAGAAAGCCGGGCATGATAGCAGTACCGGCACCGGTCTTTTTCCCGGAACACCACGGAACGGAGAAACGATTCCAGGTGATAATCCGGCTGCCAGACCATTTTCAGTCCCTGATCCGTTGCATACCGGGCTAGGGTGTCTTCTCTTTTGAGACACTCGGTGTATGGATGGATATTGTGGCGATAGAAAAACCCCATCACCTGAATGTCCATCTCCGTGAGGACCTGCAACGGATAGATGGTGCAGGGCCCGCAGCAGGTGTGCAGCAACAGCTTCATGACCGGGAACCGAAAATCGCGGTACCCACCCGCACCAGGGTCGCGCCTTCCTGGATGGCCGCGGCAAAATCATGGCTCATGCCCATGGACAGGTGGCGCACGGCATCCGCATCCACCCCGGCATCAAGAATCTTTTCACGGATCTGCGCCAGGTGCTGGAAATAGGGCCGGGCCGCTTCCGGGTCGTCAAAATAGGGGGGCATGCACATCAGCCCCTGTAATTTTAGATGTTCAAATTCAGTGACCGCCCGGGCCAGGTCTACCATCTGTTCGGCATCAGCCCCGGATTTGGTATCTTCTTCCCCGATGTTCACCTGTAGCAGAATTTTCTGGCATTTGTTGATTTTTTTGGCTTGTTTGTCGATCTCTTTTGCCAGTTTGACCTTGTCCACGGTATGAATCAGATCAAAATACTGCACCGCGAACCGGGCCTTGTTGGACTGGAGATGGCCGATAAAATGCCAGCACGCTTCTGTTTTGCCGATGGCCTCGATTTTGTCCACCGCTTCCTGGATATAGTTTTCTCCCAGGTCGGTCAGCCCCGCATCGATGGCCTGCCGCATTTTTTCAACCGAATGTTTTTTGCTCACGCCCACCAGGGTGATGTCGGCAGGGTTTCTGCCGCAGGCAGCGGCAGCGGCATCGATTTGTTTCCGGATGATCGTCAGGTTGTCTTGAATGGTTGTCATGGCACATGTCCTTGAAATTGTATCGCCCCCAAAGATACCAGGGTCTGGATCACCTCGCACACCGGCAGGCCCACCACATTGGACCAGGAGCCCTGGATCTCTTTGACCAAGAACGCGCCCAGTCCCTGGACCGCGTACCCGCCGGCCTTGTCGTAGGGTTCACTGGTGCCAGTGTACCAGAGAATTTCCTGTCTTGTCAAAGCCCTGAACACCACCCGGGTTTCTACGGCCCGGCTGACCAGAATACCGTCTGCATGACGGCCTGCCGCATATCCGGTGAACACGGAATGGGTCCTGCCGCTCAGCTGTTCAAGCATAAACACGGCTTCATCAGGGTCCCGGGGTTTGTTCAACACATCCCTGTCTCTGACAACAATCGTGTCCGCCCCGAGCACCCAGGCCTGTTGCCGCTGCTGCATCACGGCAGCGGCTTTTTTTTCA
The DNA here is from genome assembly GCA_011389835.1 of Desulfotignum sp. GTDB lineage: Bacteria > Desulfobacterota > Desulfobacteria > Desulfobacterales > Desulfobacteraceae > Desulfotignum. The sequence continues at coordinate 10,721 of JAABTO010000086.1, forward strand.
GCCAGAATTTTGACATATGCTGCCGGTGAACGGCCGGGTGCCATGGTTTCATCCACGTTCGCCGGCAGAATTTCCAGATCCAGCCCCATCTGAGCCAGCAGTTGCCTGCGCCGGGGAGACCGGGAAGCCAGCACCAGTCTGTGCGGGTCCATCCATTTCATGACTGGGGGGTTTACCAGAAAATCCGGAATTTGACAATGCCAATGTCGGTCACCGCCTATTTTTGGTTTGCCAATCATGGGCAGCGTGCTACACTGGGCCGGTCAATCATCAAAGGAAACAGTGAAATGAACCCATCCTTGTCCGGGGTCCTGTTCGGCCTGGCTGCATTTGCCTCCTGGGGCCTGCTGCCAGCCTATTGGAAACAGATGCAGGCCGCAGTGCCGTTTGAGATCCTGTGCCACCGCATTGTGTGGTCGTGTGTGTTTGTGTTTGCCATCCTGTGTTTTCAGAAGCGGGGAAAAGAGGTCACGCAGATATTCAAATCCCCGGGACAGTTGAAAGGACTGATGCTGAGCGGTTCACTGATCGCCCTGAACTGGTTTGTGTATATCTGGGCTGTCAATTCCGGCCGGGTAGTGGAAACCAGCCTGGGATACTATATCAACCCCATGATCAACGTGCTGCTGGGGTTTGCCCTGCTTGGAGAACGGTTCACCCGGTTGCAGTGCATCTCTGTGGGGTTTGCCCTGACCGGGGTGATCTACTCGCTTCTGGCCTATGGCGCGCTTCCCCTGTTCGGCCTGACCCTGGCAGTGACCTTTGCCTTTTACGGCTACTGCCGCAAACGGATCCAGGTGTCCCCCATGTCGGGACTGTTCATGGAAACCCTGATTCTGATGATCCCGGCATTGGGGTATATCCTGTTTCTGATGGGAACAGGCAGATCCCTGTTCTTAAAGGACATCGGCATGAGCCTGTGGATGGTCGGGGCAGGGGTGGTGACCTCTCTGCCCCTGCTGTGGTTCGCTGCGGCAGCCCGGCGTCTCAAGCTGTCCACCATCGGCATTCTTCAGTATCTGGCCCCGTCCATTGCCTTTGTGCTCGGGGTGTTCGTTTACAAGGAACCGTTTTCCATCCACAGCCTGGTCACGTTCGGATTTATCTGGGCCGGGGTCATCCTGTATACCCTGGAATTCGTGAAACACCATCATCCTCGGGAAGCGGGCAGGGGGGCTGTGGCCGAACCGAAGCAAGATCGGGGATGACGCAGTCGGGACGTTTTGGGCAGGGATGACCGGAACTGTGTCAACAAAAAGGGCGTACTCATGCTTTATCGTGAGATAAAAAAAATAATGACCGACTGTCTATCCTCGGGTTTGAATGCATGCGGCTTCCACAGAAAAAAGGCAGCCCCGGTGACGGGAAAATTGATGAAAACCCTGCTGAGGTCGTTTTTTTCTGGGATGAGGTGTGCAATATCGTTGAATTGTGAGCAGGACCATAGATGAATGGGGAGGAAAACAATGTCTTTGGTAAGCAGGTGGGTGGAGCTGGTTTATAAAGTAGCTACGGGAGATTGGAAAGCGAAGGTCATCCTTGCCCCAATTGTCGGGACCCTTTATCTTTCTGTGATTGCCTTTTTTGTCTTTCTGTCTCTTGCTGTTGACCAATGGCTGAGTTTCCCCAGAGTAACCTCCGCCTTAAGCTTGGTCATCGGGTCGTTTTTTATTATATGTGGTATATTTCTCACGCTCGTTTCAACCGCCTTCTTTTTCAGGGCGCGGGGGACACCGGTTCCTGTCAACCCCCCGCCAACGCTTGTAACAACCGGCCCATACAGATTTGTTCGCAACCCCATGCTTTCCGGCATTTTCATACAGCTTTTCGGCCTTGGCATTGCTTTGGGTTCATTGTCATTGACGCTGATCTTTACGCCACTATTTATCATCATTAACGTGTGGGAGTTGAAGAAGGTCGAAGAACCAGAATTGTTAAAAAGACTGGGAGAACCTTATGCGGAATACAAGAAACAGGTACCGATGTTTTTCCCATGTCAAAAATAAGGGTGGCCATATCTTCCCTGTACTGGCTTTTAAAGTTGAATGCCCCGATAAAAGGTGTTATGAAGAACCTGATGACACCGGCCACAACCGTTAACCGATTCAAACGGCACTTAACAGGAGATCTATTCCATGGAAAAGTCAAATACACTTAATATACTCAAAAACGCCTTTCTGATGGAGCGTCAGGGCAAAAGCCTGTATGAGACCGCCCGGGACAAGGCCGATGATGAGACCGTCAAAATTTTTTTTGACGACCTGGCAAACGAAGAGGCC
>JAABTO010000336.1 GCA_011389835.1 Desulfotignum sp.
CCGGTACAGGATATCAAAAAACCGGTTCATGGCGTCGATTTTGGGCGCATCCATGTCACAGAACAGGCAGTTGTAGTATTTTCTGATCAGTGATTCCGGCAATCCCAGCTTGATCCGCGCGGCCTCAATGACCGCCTCCAGATGGGCGTATCCGGATTGCCGGCTGGCCCACAGCAGTTTCAACGCCCGGGTCACGGTATCCGGATGCGCGGCCGCCACCTCTTTTCGCACGGCCCATACGGCAAACACAAACGGCAGCCCGGTCATGTCATGCCAGATTTCCCCCAGATCAAAACAATACGCAAACCGCTGTTCCCAGGGCTGGGTCAATGCGGCATCCCCGATGACCAGCACCGCATCCACACCGGATGGAATCTGATCGATATCGCCCACATCTCCGGTCACATATTCCGGCGTCACCCCCCGCTGAGAAAAAATCATCTTCAGAAAAGACGCTGCCGTGGCAGACTCTTTTGTCAGCATTACGGTTTTCCCGGCAAGGTCATCTATGGGGGCACGGGCAGCGCACAGCACACTCATCACCGGTCCGTGACAGGAGATGGACAGATCCGGCAAAAGCAGCAAAGACGAATGATTCATGGCATAATGGGCCGCGGATATAGGGCTGATATCCACCTCTTTGTCAATGATCTGCCGGTTCAAAAATGCCGGTACATCAGTCACCAACGTGAGCCAGGGCGGGGTCATGCCGTGATCCAGGCCGTAATAGACAGGAGAAGCATTGATGTAACTGATTCTACCCATTCGAAGATTAACGGATTCCATAACAGGTCACCTTTTCCAGCACCTGATCCCGGGATGGGGCGCCCGGTTCCAGGTAAATGAATTCAGATCGTTTTCCCGGATCCAGGGTACCGTATTGATCAGCTGCTCCCAGGGCCATGGCAGCGTTTTTCGTGGCCATGGCAAAAATATCCGCCGGCGGCACCCCCGGACAATGTTGCCGGACAAATGCCATTTCATCAAACAGAGACAGGGAATCGCAGGATGCCAGACTGTCCGTGCCCAGGGCCGGGGTCAGGTTGCGTTTCAACATGGCCGGAATATCTGGAATCCGGCCGTGCAGGTTTTGATTGCTTCTCGGGCACAGGCAGATGCGGGTCTGCGTATCCGCCAGCATGTCCAGATCCCTGTCCGTGACCTGAAGCAGGTGGACCGCAAGCGTATCAGGTCCCAGCACACCCAGGTCGTTCAGATACATCACCGGGGTTTTGTTTCCCACAGGCCAGGTCGCAGGATCAATGCCTCTTTGAACCAGAAAATCATACCATTGACTGTTATTGCCGGCCACAAAACTCATCTCGGCGGTGGATTCCGCCACATGTATGGAAAAAGGCAGGCGGTTTTTCCGGGTGCAGGCTTTCAGAAAAACCAGCAGATCCGGTGATGTGGTATGGGGGGCATGGCCGGCGACAGATACGGACAACGGACACTCGTTGACCAGGACCGGGTCCGGAAACGCGGATCCCAGATATTCCCGGAACCACACCCCTGAAATTCCATGGTCTGACAGCAGAGACCGGGTGATACCCAACGTCGAGATTTCACCCACCAGGCCGGTGCCCTGGTCCTGCAGCGCGAGAACCGCCTCTTTGGCGGCCCGGGCCAGGCCCGGGATACCGATGACTTCCCGTTCCCTGAGCAACCCCGCCACCCAGGGTTCAAATCCCTTTCCCAGAGGCAGGCGGTCGGCCAGGGCGGACAGTTCCAGATGCAGATGGGCATTGACCAGGGGCGGCATCAGAATTCCGGGACCGCAGTCCGTCACGTGCCGATGTCCGGGGACGGTTTCCAGTATATCTGTGATGCAGCCGTCAGCCACGGCAACGCCGGCATTTTTTAGAATCGTCCAGGGATCTCTGATCACCCATCCGGCTTTGAAAATCGAAGGAGTACCGGTATGACGGATATACCGGATGCCGGTATCCGGAATCATGTCTTCTCCAGACAGGGGGTGCACTGTCATACCCGATTGTAAAAGCAGTCCCGCTGAACCGGCGTGAACCCGGCCGTGACAATGAGCCGCTGCAACGCATCCAGAGGCATCATGAATGAGACGCCAGCCGCGGCCACCACATTTTCCTCGATCATGGTGGAGCCCATGTCGTTGGCGCCGAAAAACAGGGCGGTCTGGGCGATCTTGTCTCCCTGGGTCACCCAGGAAGCCTGAACATTGTCCACATTGTCCAGAAAAATCCGGCTCAGAGCCAAAACCTTGAGGTATTCCACCCCGGTTTTCTTTTCCACCTGAATCCGGGTGTTTTCCGGCTGAAACGTCCAGGGGATGAACGCGGTGAATCCCTGTGTTTCATCCTGGAGTCGCCGGATCCTTTCCAGATGGGCAATTACGTGGCCCATGGTATCCAGATGCCCGAACATCATGGTGGCCGATGACCGCATACCGGAAACATGGGCCTGGCGCATCACCTCCAGCCACTCGTCCGCGGTGCATTTGCCCGGGGACACCTGGGACCGGATATCGTCACACAGAATTTCGGCCCCGCCGCCGGGAATGGAATCCAGTCCCGCCTGTTTCAGACGATGGATCGTGTCTGCCACTGACAGGTTGAATTTTTCGGCCATGAAATGAATTTCCGGCGGAGAAAACCCATGAATATGGATACTGAAACGGTCTTTGATAAATTGGAGCATGTCTTCATAAAACGCCAGATCAAGGTCCGGGTGCATGCCGCCCTGAAGCAGAATCTGTGTGCCGCCCAGATCAAGGGTTTCCTGAATTTTCTCGGCCAGATCGTTGCGGGAGATCACATACCCTCCGGCCTGGCCCGGGGCTTTGAAAAACGCGCAGAACCGGCATCCGGAAACGCAGATATTGGTGTAATTGATGTTTCTGTCGATCACGTAAGTCACCACCGGATCAGGATGAAAATAAAACCGTTTTGCATTGGCAAGAAGCCCCAGGG
>JAABTO010000087.1 GCA_011389835.1 Desulfotignum sp.
TGGATGAGGCCCATTTTCTGGGGGATACGGAACGGGGCGTGGTGTGGGAAGAGATCATGATCTACCTGCCGGTGCGCATCCCGCTGCTTTTACTGTCCGCCACCATCGGTAACCCGGACCAGATCGGAGGATGGCTGACCAGCATCCGGGGCCGTACCTGCCGAATTGTGGAGAACAAACACCGGCCGGTGCCGCTGTACCCCATTTTTCTCCATCCGTCCGGCACCTTGTATCCGCTGCTGAAAAAAACCAGGAATGCGGGTGACGGCGCCAAACTCCATGACAAGGTATTCAAGTTTGCCGGCATCAAGAAACCACCGGTGCTGGCACCGCCGGGACGGCTGCCTGATTTCGGGGAAATCCTGAAAATCCTGGACCGGTACGACCTGCTGCCGGCCATTTTCTTTTTAAAATCCCGGGCCGAATGTGACAACGCCCTGAAGCTGTGCAACGCCGATCTGCTGAATAAAACACCGAAAAAAAAGGCGGACCTGAAAGCGGCGGTGGCACTGCTGGTGGCGGACAATCCCCACTTGAGCGGTCACCCCCACCGCCGGGACCTGGAGGAAAAAGGGTGCGGGGCCCATCACAGCGGGCATCTGCCCGCCTGGAAAGTGGTGGTGGAGTCCCTGATGGCAAAAGGCCTGCTCAATGCCATGTTCGCCACCTCCACGGTGGCGGCCGGGGTCAATTTCCCGGCCCGGTCCGTGGTGATTCTCAATTCCGACCGGTTCAACGGGGTGGATTTCCAGACGCTGAGTCCCAGCGAATTCCAGCAGATGGCCGGCCGGGCCGGCCGCCGGGGCATGGACAACATCGGGTTCGCCCTGATGCTGCCCGGCAAGTTCATGGATCTCAAACATGTGGCTGAACTGGTGAACGCCCCGGCCCTGGACGTGGACAGCCAGATCAAGATCGATTTTTCCATGGTGCTGAACCTGTTGCTCTCCCATACGCCGGAACAGGTGAGAACCTTGCTGGACAACTCGTTTGCCTCTTATCTGATCGCGGCCGGTGAAAAACGGTCAAAGGCCGCCAGGAAACGGTTCGGCCAGGATCTGGCCCTGCTGTGGAACGATTTTCTGGCCCACATGGAATTTCTAATGGATGAAGGGTTCCTCACCCGGGAAGGCCGTCTGACCGAAGACGGGCTGTGGGCTTCCAAACTGCGCATTGACGTACCCCTGCTGGTGGCCCAGGCCATCCGGCTCAACCTGCTGCCGGACCAGGACCCGGCCCTGCTGGCTGCCATCATGGCCTCTTTTGTGAATGAAAAAGAATTCAAGGATGACCTGCTGTTTGAAGGGGCCCTGCCCAAACGGCTGAAAACCGGATTTCTGGATATCCGCAAAGGGTTGAAGCCTTTTGCCATGAAACTGTTGTCCAGCGGGTTTTCCGCACCCAATCTCTTTGTTCAACCCGCATTTCTCATGTATGGCTGGGCCCATGACACCCCCTGGGACGAATTGATGACCGGCGCTGATTATGCCGAAGGGGATTTTGCCAGACTGATTCTGCGAACCGCTGAAAACCTGCGCCAGATCGCCAAAATTGGAGACAGCTTTCCCAATGTGGCCAAAACAGCGGCCCTGGCCGTGGATATGATCCTCAAAGAACCGGTGATCACCCAGTACCATTAAATGTGTGCCAAGGAGACTGTATGACCGAAGATACCAAAAAAGTGATCTATTCCATGATCAATGTGAGCAAGTTCCATGGCAAGCGCCAGGTACTCAAGGATATTTCCCTGTCCTATTTCTACGGGGCCAAGATCGGGGTCCTGGGCCTCAACGGCTCGGGTAAAAGCTCACTGCTGAAAATTATGGCCGGCAAAGACACGGAATTCACCGGTGAAACCATTTTATCCAAAGGATATTCCGTCGGATTTCTGGAACAGGAACCATTAGTGGATTCCGTTAAAACCGTCCGGGAGGTGGTGGAGGAAGGGGTTCAGGAGATCGTGGATCTTCTGGTGGAATATGAAAAAATTTCCGAACAGTTTGCCGAACCCATGTCTGAAGAAGAGATGGACCGGCTGATCGACCGTCAGGGAAAGGTTCAGGAACAGCTGGATCACCTGGATGCCTGGGACCTGGACGCCCGGTTGAAAATGGCCATGGATGCGTTGCGGTGTCCGCCTGAAGACACCCCGGTCAACGTGATTTCCGGCGGAGAGAAACGCCGGGTGGCCCTGTGCCGCCTTTTGCTGTCCAAACCGGACATCCTGCTGCTGGATGAGCCCACCAACCACCTGGATGCGGAATCCGTGGCCTGGCTGGAACAGCACCTGAACCGGTACGAAGGCACGATCATCGCGGTGACCCATGACCGGTATTTCCTGGACAACGTGGCCGGCTGGATCCTGGAGCTGGACAGAGGCGAAGGCATCCCCTGGAAAGGCAACTACTCCTCCTGGCTGGAACAGAAAGCAAAACGGCTGTCCATCGAGCAGAAAGGCGAGAGCAAACGCAAAAAAACCCTTGAACGGGAGCTGGAATGGATCAACATGTCCCCCAAGGGCCGGCGCACCAAATCCAAGGCCCGGATCAAAGCCTATGAAGACCTGCTCAAAAAAGATACCGGCGAGCAGGAAAAAGAAATGGAAATTTTCATTCCCCCCGGCCCCCGGCTGGGGGATAAGGTGATTGTGGCGGACCATGTCACCAAGGCATTTGAAGACAAGCTGCTGATGGAAGAGATGAGTTTTGTCATTCCGCCGGGTGCGATCGTGGGCGTGATCGGTCCCAACGGGGCCGGCAAGACCACCCTGTTCAACATGATCACCGGCAAAGAAACCCCGGATGCCGGAAAAATCGAGCTGGGCCAGACCGTGAAGCTGGCGTACGTGGACCAGGAACGGGCGTCTCTGGATCCCGACAAAACCATTTACGAAGTGATCTCCGGCGGCAGTGATACCCTGCTTATCGGGGGCCGGGAGATCAATGCCCGGGCCTATGTGGGCAAGTTCAACTTTTCCGGCACGGATCAGCAGAAAAAGGTGGCGGACCTGTCCGGCGGTGAGCGCAACCGGGTGCACATGGCCTGCATGCTCCAGCAGGAAGCCAATGTCCTGCTGCTGGACGAACCCACCAACGACCTGGATGTCAATACCATGCGGGCCCTGGAGGAAGCATTGGAAAACTTTGCCGGCTGTGCCGTGATCATCAGCCATGACCGGTGGTTTCTGGACCGCATCGCCACCCATATCCTGGCTTTCGAAGGGGACAGCACCACCGTGATGTTTGACGGGGCCTACTCCGATTATGAAAAAGACCACAAAAAACGGCTGGGTATCCATGCGGATGCGCCCACCCGTATCAAATACCGTCAGCTGACCCGATAGGGCCTTTGACAGATGCCCATCAAACGACCCGGACAAACGGTCCATCCGTTGCTCATGATCCACAGTGCCGTGCTGCTGTTCGGCCTGTCCGGGCTGTTCGGCAAATTCATCGATGCCAGCCCCCTGTACATCGTTCTGGGCAGAACCCTGTTCGCGGCCATGGCCCTGGGCATTTACGCCCGACTGATTTCCGGCACCCGGCTGTCTAAAATTCCAGGCCAGGGGATGGGCCTGTTCATTCTCCAGGGTGCGCTGCTGGCGGTCCACTGGTATTTTTTCTTTCTGTCGATCCAGGTCTCCAGCGTGGCTGTTGGTCTGGTGACCTTTTCCACCTTTCCCCTGTTCGTCACGTTTTTGGAGCCGCTTGTGTTCAAAGAACCCCTGGACAGCCGGGACATTCTGACGGCGCTCGTGGTATTCTCAGGCATCTGCCTGGTCATCCCGGAGCCTGACCTGTCCAATCAGACCACGCTGGGGGGATTTTACGGCATTTTGTCCGGCCTGACCTTTGCCATCCTGGCCCTGGTGAACCGGAAAAACGTCCGCCTGTCAGATCCGGTGGCTGTGGCATTTTATCAAAATCTGTTTGCGGCCCTGTGCCTGGTGGTTCCGGTTATTCTAATCCGCCCCAGGACACTGACGACAACCGATCTCCCGGCGTTGATCTTTTTGGGGGTGGTGTGCACGGCCCTGTCACACACCCTGTTCATCAGTTCCCTTAAAAAAATCCGGGCCCAGACCGCCTCGGTGATCACCGGGCTTGAACCGGTCTACGGCATTGTGCTGGCATTTTTCCTTCTCAAAGAAGTCCCGGCGCCTTCCACCCTGACCGGCGGGGGCATCATCATCGGTGCCTCCATTGCAGCCGGGTATCTGGCATCGCCGAAAAGGCCCCCTTCCCGAAATCATAAAAAGGAGCGAGAATGAGAAAACTGGAACAAGGCACTTTTCTGGCCATGCTGGTCCTGGTGACGGCGCTGTTTTTCTATCTGCTCAAACCGTTTTTCGGTGCCTTGTTCTGGGCCTGTGTCATCGGTCTGGTGTTTGCTCCGCTTCACCAGCGGTTTTTGAAATTATGGAACAACCGGGCAACGTTTGCGGCATTGTCCACCCTGTTGGTGGTCATCATTATCGGTGTCATCCCGACCCTGTTTTTGACAGTCGCCTTTTTCCAGGAAGGCGCGAGCCTGTATCAGCGCCTGCAAAACGGAGACATCAATATCGGGCAGTACATCGAACAGATTCGCCAGGCATTTCCGGCCATCCAGAGCCTGATGGACCGGTTCAACCTGGATCTGGCCACCTTCAAGTCCCAGCTGTCCAATGCCGCCATCACGGTCAGTCAGTTCATTGCTCAGAATGCCGTGCAGTTTGGCCAGAATGCGGCCCAATGGTTTGTCAATTTAGGGTTGATGCTCTATTTGGCCTTTTTCATGCTCAAAGACGGGGCCGGACTGGTGGATCTGCTGGTCCGGGCACTGCCCCTGGGGGACGAGCGGGAGCAGTTGTTGTTTTCCAAGTTTGCCGAAGTCACCCGGGCCACGGTCAAAGGCAACCTTTTGGTGGCAGCCGTTCAGGGCAGTCTGGGAGGTGTTATCTTCTGGATACTGGGGATTCCGGCAGCTCTGCTGTGGGGGGTGGTCATGACCCTGCTGTCATTGATTCCCATGGTGGGGGCCGGACTGGTGTGGGCCCCGGTGGCTGTTTATCTGTTTGCAACGGGCAGCTGGATCCAGGGCCTGATTCTCACGGGGTTCGGGGCCGGGGTGATCGGCCTGGTGGACAATTTCCTGCGGCCCATTCTGGTGGGCCGGGACACCAAACTGCCGGATTATCTGGTGCTGCTGTCCACTCTTGGCGGATTTGCCCTGTTCGGCATCAACGGGTTTGTGATCGGTCCCCTGCTAGCGGCATTGTTCGTGGCATTCTGGCAGATCTTCATACGAGATTTCAATACTCCCGAAAATTCTGAATAATCTGGATTCACCCCTCTTAAAACATCATCTGACATACACCAGGCCCGGTAGCCAGGTGGCGATGGACGGCCACATGGCCACGATGAAAAGACCTATCAACTGCAGCAGGACAAATGGAATGATGCCCCGGTAGATATGTCCGGTTTTGATCTGGGGCGGAGTCACCGCCTTGAGGTAAAACAGCGAAAATCCAAAAGGCGGGGTCATAAAAGAGGTTTGCAGGTTAATAGCCAAAAGCACGCAGATCCACAGAGGATCAAAAGCGAAATCATCCACCAGGATCGGTACCAGCACCGGCACATGGATGAAAATGATCTCGATAAAATCCAGCACAAATCCGATCAGGAAAATCACACCCATGACAATGAGCAGCACCACCCATTTGTTATGGGTATGGGCAATGTCCATGAGAAAACCACGGACAAGTTCATCGCCATTCAACTCCCGGAAAGTCAGACCAAAGGCATTGGCCCCCACCAGGATGATGAACACCATGCTGGTGAGCCGGGTAGTGGTCCGGGACACCTCTTTAAGAATGTTCAGATTGAACCGACGGTTCAAGACTGCCAGGCCCACCGCCCCCACACACCCCACGGATGCGGCTTCCGTGGGAGAGGCAATGCCGACGAAAATGGACCCCAGGACCGCAGTGATCAGCGCCAGAGGGGGTACCAGTGCCCGCATGGTTTTTTTCAACAATTGTCTGGCATCCGGCACCTGGCCATCCGCCAGGGTGATGACCGGGGCAATGTCCGGTTTGATCAAAGCCGCCGCAAATATATAAGCCATGTACAGCAATACCAGCAACAGTCCAGGCAAAAGCGCTGCCATGAAAAGGTCTCCCACCGGTATCTGGACAATGGTGGCCAGCAGGACCAGCACGATGGAAGGCGGAATGATCTGCCCCAGGGTACCGGAGGCAGCCACCGTGCCCGTAGACAGCTCGGGCCGGTACCCGTGCCGCAGCATGGTGGGAACCGCAAGCAATCCCATGGTCACAACTGTGGCCCCGACAATACCGGTGGATGCCCCAAGCAAAGCCCCCACCACCACCGCACTGATGGCCAGCCCGCCCCTGACGCGGTGAAATACCAGGCCCATGGTTTCCAAAAGTTCCTCAGCCAGCCCTGATTTTTCCAGGGTCACCCCCATGAAAACAAACAATGGCACGGCGATCAATACTACATTGTTGATGGCCCCCCAGATACGCATGGGCAACAGCTCGAAAAACCCCCATCCCCCACCGATCCATCCAAAACACATGGCTGTGCCGATCAGGGTGAAAGTGACGGGGAAACCCGCCATCAACAAAATCGTAAGCGCCAGGAACATCCACCCGGCCAGGTATTCAGATCCCATTACCGAGAGCCCTTTTCTTTGTCAACAGAGGGCGGGGTCAATAGAATCGTCAAATTACGAATAAACATGGACACCCCCTGAAACAAAAGCAGCGCAAATCCCAGAGGCACACAGGATTTGATAATGAAGCGTAACGGAATGCCGCCGGGATTCGGGCTGCCCTCCATAAAGAGGAAGGCCTCCCAGGCAAACCCGAATGAAGTGTAAATAATGAGCAGTGTCCCGGGAAACAGCAGAAAAATACATCCCAGCACATTGATCCATGCCTGGCCCCGGTCCGACAGCCGCTGATACACCACATCCACCCGCACATGCTGGTCGAACAGTAGAGTGTAACCGGCCCCCATCAAGAAAATGAATCCGAACAGATGCCATTCCAGCTCCTGGGTAAACACAAAACTGGTGTTGGCGGCATACCGCATGACCACATCGATAAAAACAACCGCCACCAGGAGCACCACGACCCAGGAGACCAGCCGGCCGATCCAATCGTTGCAGGCATCGATTTTGGCGGCGATTGTTTTAAAAAACGGACCAATCCTCATCGATACTTATCCCTTCAATGGATAGCGGTCAGCCAGTATCTCGTAATAGGGTTTTTCAGAAATTTCTCCCCAGGGTCCGATCACTTTCTGGAATTTCTGGAAGCTGTCATTGACTTTTTTTGCCATGGGATCGGACGCGGCGATTTCGGCAACTGCATCCTTTGCATGGGATTTCAGCTCGTTCAGAACCGTATCCGGCAACCGGACCACATCCACTTTATGCACATTGATCAGTTCATCCAACGCCTGGCCGTTTCCAGCGTTGAATCCCTGAGTGGTCCAGTTGCTAGCCTGGGCACAGGCCGCATCCAGAATAGCCTGAAAATCTTTTGGCAGCTCTTCATAGGCTTTTTTGTTGAATACAAACTCCACAAACGGACCTGTTTCATGCCAGCCCGGGTAGTAATAGTACTTGGCAACCTTGTAGAATCCCATGAGTTTGTCATGAAGCGGGCCGATCCATTCAGTGGCATCGATGACGCCTCGTTCCAGGTTCGTAAAAATCTCACTGGCCGGACAGAGAATCACTGTGGCCCCCATTTTGGCCATTACCTTGCCGCCAAGGCCCGGTATCCGCATTTTCAGCCCTTTAAAATCTTCGACTGTCTCGATTTTCTTGTTGAACCATCCTGCCATCTGAGGCCCGGTACTGCCTCCCGGACGGGGGATGACACCGAAAGGCGCATAGGTTTCCTCCCACAGCTCAAGCCCGCCGCCGAATTCATACCAGGCCGCCATGCCCGCCGCATTGAGCCCGAAAGGAACCGCTGCAAACCACTGGGCTGCCGGGGCTTTTCCCGCCTGGTAATAGCCGACACCAGAACCGGCCTGAACCGTTGTTCCTTTTTGAACGGCATCAAATGTCTGCAACGGCGGCACCAGTTCTCCTCCGGCAAACACCTTGATCTGGAACTGACCGTCGCTCATGATTTCCACTTTTTTTGCCAGCAGTTCCGCCGCATCTTGGAGATACGGCAGTTTCGGGGGCCAGGTCGTCACCATTTTCCACCGGACCTGTTTTTTGGCATGCACGGCCGGTGCCTGCACCAGACTTCCCGCCGTTACCGCCGCAACACTGCCAATCGCCGCTTTTTGTAAAAACTGTCTTCGTTCCATGACGTCTCCTTTCATTGTATGGATGATTGAACAACGTTCTGATATGTCAAATGAACAGTTTGTCATGTCTTTGTGCGACTCTATGGGAACATGTCGCCAATACGTTTGGTATAGTAAACCGGTTTGTGCAAGTCAACAGGTTATTTTTTCCTGTTTTGTCCACGGAAACCGCCCGGTTGCTTGAAACCCCTGTCACGGAAAAAATTCATTGAAGTGGTTTCATTTCCCATGGTATAATTAACTTTTTGAGACAAACAACAGGGAGTTGAAGATGCCATGAAAAAAACATGTCTTATCGTTTGTATTTTTGTTTTGAGTGCCGGTTTGTTTTCCTGTGCCACCACCCAGACCCGGCAGGATCGCGGGACAGCCGTGGGGGCCGGCGTCGGGGCCGGCATCGGCGCGGCCTTAGGTCAGGTTATCGGCAGGGACACTGAATCCACTTTGATCGGAGCCGGTATCGGCGCGGCCTTAGGCGGCCTGACCGGCAACCAGATCGGACGGTATATGGATCAGCAGGAACAGGATCTGCGCAATGCCGTGGGTGCTTCGGAATCCGCCAGTATCGCCAGGGATCAGGATATCCTGCGGGCCACATTCAGGGGTGAGGCATTTTTCGATTATGACTCCAGTGAATTGAAACCTGGTGCATATGCGGAATTACGTCGCATATCCGATGTGCTGAACAGTTATCCTCAAACCGTGATTGAAGTGGGTGGTCACACCGATACCCGGGGTTCGGATGAATACAACCAGGTTCTTTCCGAAAAACGGGCCATTGCAGTCAAAAACGAATTGATCAACAACGGAGTCATGGCCCAGCGGATCAAGGCGGTAGGGTATGGGGAATCCCGTCCCATATCCTCGGATCATGCCATGAACCGCCGGGTTGAAATCATTATTGTCCCCATCCGTGAAGGATAGCCTCAGCCAAATGATCAATACCGCCCCAGCACCCGGAAGGTTTCTGTTTTTTCTGTCAGCAGGGACCTGACGGGTGCCAGTTCCTTTTTTTCAATATCCGCTTCCAGATCCGCATAGAACATGTATTCCCAGGGCTTGCCGTGGATGGGCCGGGACTCGAGTTTCACCAGGTTGATGTCATGGTCGCTGAAAATTTTCATGACCTCGAACAGGGCGCCTGGTTTGTTGCCCGTGGAAAAAATCACCGAGGTTTTGGCCACTTTTTTGCGACCCTTGTATTCCCTGGCGATCACGGCAAACCGGGTGTAATTGCGGGGATCATCCTCGATGGACTCATCCAGAATCTGCATGTCGAAAATCTGTGCCGCCATGGTGGACGCAATGGCGGCAAGACCGGTATCTGCTGAATCCTTCACCTGTTTGACCGCCTGGGAAGTGGCGGCCACCGGCACCCGTGCCATCCAGGGATACTGATCCAGATAGTTGGCACACTGGGCCAGGGCCGGGGGTGGCGCCAGCACCTGTGTGATATTGTCCTTGACCGCCCCTTTGTGCGCGATCAGCGCATGCTGAATCCGGATAACGATCTCACCGATGATTTTCAGATCATATTCCTGCAGCAGGTCGAAATTTTCGTGGATGGAGCCGGACAACGAATTTTCCAGCGGAATCACTCCATATTCGGACCGCCCTGCAGCCACTGCCGCAAAGATATCCCTGAATCCCTTCATGGGAACCGGGGTGATATCATCCCCGAAATATGACAGGGCCGCCTTGTGGCTGTAAGCCCCGAACTCGCCGATAAACGCGGCGGTTCTAGACGCGCTGTCCGGCAGGTCATGGATCAGTTCCGATTTTTTCAGATAATCAAAATCCAGGTGCTTGCCCACCACCGGTGCAATGGTGTAGATATCGCGCATCAGTTTGCCGAACTGCTCGGGATACAGGCTCTGGGGCCCGTCTGACAGCGCGTTGTCCGGATCATGGTGCACCTCGATCATGAGTGCATCCGCCCCGGCCGCCACCGCGGCCCTGGCCATGGGACTGACTTTTTCCCGGATCCCGGTGGCATGGCTGGGATCGATGATAATGGGCAGGTGGGTGAGCTGCTTGAGCACTGGAATGGCGGACAGATCAAGCGTGTTGCGGGTATAAGGCTCAAAGGTGCGGATACCCCGCTCGCACAGAATGATGTCGGTGTTTCCGCCGGCAGCGATATATTCGGCAGACATCAGCCACTCCTGGATGGTAGCGGCCAGCCCCCGTTTGAGCACCACGGGTTTTTTCATTTTTCCCGCGCATTTGAGCAGCTCGAAGTTCTGCATGTTCCTGGCCCCGATCTGGACCGCGTCCACATATTTTTCCATCAACGGGGCCTGGGATGGAGAGGTCATCTCCGTAACCACGCCCAGGCCGGTCTCTTCTCTGACCTTTGCCAGAATTTTCAGGCCCTCTTCCTCCAGTCCCTGGAACGAATAGGGGGAGGACCGGGGCTTGTATGCCCCGCCCCGGAACAGCACCGCGCCATAGCGTTTCACCTGTTTTGCGATGGTCATGGCCTGGTCCAGGTTTTCCACGGCACAGGGACCGGCAATCACCACAATGCGATCCCCGCCCACCACCACGCTCTTGATGGTCACCCGGGTATCCTCGGTCTTGAACTCCCGGCTCACCAGTTTGTGGGCCGTGGAGACAGGCAGCACCTGAGCAATGCCTGGTATTCCTAAATAGTCATCCGGTTTTCGGGTGCCTTTTTTTACAATGCCGATCACTTTCTGACCGGTATCTGTGATGGTTCGGCTGATGCAGCCGTCTTTTTCCAGCAGGGTTTGAACACCGGATTCCTGGTCCGGGGTGATCGTTTTGTCCAGAACAAGTTTCATTTCAATCTTCTCCTTCAAAGTAATGACAGCCCTGTGGCGGGGTATTTGCTGCCTGTAAAAAAATAAAAAGGCTTCGGAAGTATTTTCCCGAAGCCCTTAAAAAAACCTGAAAGCCCCGGGTGGCTCATTGTGTCCACCCGGGGCCTTATGTGTCTTGTTTACTTATTTAATAAAGCATTACACCGGATGAACGCTCCTAAAAAAGAAGAAGCGTCCAAAATTAAATATAATCTGTCCTGTTTTGCGTATCATGGTTTTGGTCCCATCTTTTTATCTGTCAATGGACAATCTGTCTACAGGGCATTTTGAGGTTTGTCAACATAAAAATTTCACTCTTCCGTGTTCATTGCCCTGAGATTGAATGGTTTTCACCGCCGCCAGCCGCCGATCAGATGCAGGTGGAGGTGGAAGATCACCTGGCCCCCGCCCCGCTCCACATTGAACAGCAGTTTGTATCCGGACCGGTCCACTCCCTGTTCTTTGGCCATTTTCGCGGCCAGATGAAACAGGCCGCCCACCAGGGACCGGTGATCCGGCTCCAGGTCGTTGATACTGCGGATATGGGTTTTGGGCACCAGCAGCAGGTGAACCGGCGCTGCCGGTTTGATATCTTTGAACACCACATAGGTGTCGTCTTCATATAAAAACCGGGTGTCGGTTTCTTTGTTCACAATTTTACAGAAAAGACAATCGTGGGGCATGCGTTTCTCCTTTACTGGATCAGTGGTCTGTTTCAGGCTGTCATTGATTTCGGTCACCGGGTCCTGCCGACGATTTTTTCCATCAGGCGGGTCATGGCTTTTGTGGCACTGTCCTGAAGAAAAATATCGGTCACCCGGGCGGTATATTCAGAGGGCACGGGATTGATTTCAATGATGGCGGCCCCGTTGGATCTGGCTGCCGATGGAATCAGGTTGGCCGGGGCCACGGTGCCTGTGGTGCCGATGAGGATGAAGCAGTCTGCCTGCCGGGTTTCCTCAAAGGACAGGCTCCCGGCTGGTTCCGGGATGGCTTCGCCGAAAAAGATCACATCCGGTTTCAGGATCCCCTCACAACGGGGACAGGCAGGAGGCAGCCGGTCCAGACCGATTTCCGATATGGGATACCGGCGGGTGCAGGACAGGCACACCAGGCGTTTGAGAGATCCGTGAAATTCATGCACCACGATGGAGCCGGCATCAGAATGCAGGTTGTCCACATTCTGGGTAATCACGCTTTTCACCATCCCGTCCGCCTCCAGCCGGGCCAGGGCTGTATGAGCCTTGTTGGGCCGGACCTTTCCGAACAGGTCATAGAATATCTCTCTGATCACCTGCCAGGATTCTTTTGTGTGCCGGTGAAAATAGCGGATGTCAAAGCTGTCCGGATCATACTTGTTCCACAGCCCGTTCTCCCCCCGGAAAGGCGGAATCCCGCTTTCAACGGAAATCCCGGCCCCTGTGAATGCCACGCAGCGCCGGGCATTGGCAATGATGCCCGCCGCTTTCTTGTACATGTCTGTCTGCTTCATATCAGATCCATCACTTCAAATGAATTGGACCACAGCTCCATGATCAGCAATTTGTTGCGCAGAATATCGCCGCGGTCCAGCAGCACTTTGACGCATTCCGACGCCTGGAGTGCCGCCACCATCAAAGCGCAGTATGAGATATTCCCGGTCCGGGATTCGATACCTCTGGCAGGCAGGTGCTCTTTTTTGCCATAAATGAGTTCATACCCTTTGTCGTCCGGAAAAATCACGGTCACCTGACCGGTCACACCGGCAATGGCACCGGCCACCAGGGGAATTTGCACTTTTTTGGCAACCGCCTGGAGCATGAACCGGGTGTGGA
>JAABTO010000088.1 GCA_011389835.1 Desulfotignum sp.
TTTTCTGTTCATCGTCAACTACCAGAATCTGTGCCATTTTCCTGCAATGCCTCTATCAGTTTATCATGAATTCCCGAAAACAGGGTGATACAGAACCGGCATCCCCCGGTTTCCGAATTTTCCACCCGTATACGGCCGCCGTGGGCCTTGATCACCTGGTCGGCAAATGCCAGTCCCAGTCCGGTCCCGGTGGCCTTGGTCGTGAAAAAAGGTTCAAATATTTTCTGTCTGTCTTTTTCTTTGATCCCTTTGCCTTGATCCGTGACAAACACCTGCCATTTATTCCGATCGATCTTCACCTCGATATGGACAGTGCCTTTTTTGTTGTTGGCTTCACATGCGTTTTTAATGATGTTGCCGATACCCCGGGACAGCAGGTCGAAATCCACCTTTGCCTCGAACGGGGTATCAGGAATTTTGCATTGGAACTGCAATCCATCCGTACTGTGCTGGATTTCAAATCCCATGATGATCTGTTCCAGCATCTGATTAAGGTCGATCGTTTCAAATCTGGGTTTGGCCGGCCTTGAAAACATCAGAAAACTTTCTATCAACGTGTTGAGCCGGACAATTTCCTCTTCCGCATAATTCATCAGCATATTGTCCTCCGGAATTTTCATGTCGGATTTCAACATTTCCAGAGAACTTTTGATGATTCCCAGAGGGTTTTTCACTTCATGGGCGATCATCAGAGAAAATTTTCCCACTTCCGCCAGGGTTTCCTGACGCGCCATTTTTTCATAGGCCTGCTTGAGGGTCCGGCGGCCGGCAGCCAGAGAATCCAGCATATCGTTAAACGCATCGGCCAGCCGGTTGATCTCCGGTGTATTCCCGGTTGCGGCCCGAATGGTCCGGTTTCCTGAGGACACTTTTCTGGCGGTGTCTGCCAGAGACACCAGCGGAGACACCAGTGACCGGGACATCACATAGAAAATCAGACACGCCAGGCCGGTCAATGCCAGGGCAATATAGACAAAACGGGCAGTCATCCGTCCGGCAAGATCCTTGATGCCCCGGACCGAATAGGTCACCGTGACCCGACCGATAAGATCCGCCTCCCGGGTACCGGCCAGCCGGCTGATCCATGCAGCGCTTTCTTCAGTTTCAGATAAATACACCTTTTTTTCCACACTTGCAAACGGTCCTCTATGGTCTCTGGAAACTTGGACCAGAATTCTGCCCATGTGGTCCATGATGTCCACTCCGGCGATATCATCTTCCTTGAGCATGCTGTCCGCCAGCCCGCGCAGCAGATTTTTTTCTCCGATCAAAATGCCCAGCTCCGAATTCAACGCCAGATATTGGGCCATAAAATCGATCCGCTGGTTGAACCGATGGGTAACGAACTGATTGATAATGGTCACTCCCAGGTATCCCATGGTGAACGTGGTGGCACTGATCAGAAGCACCGCCACGGAAAGAACCCGGAAATGAATACCGAACCGGTTGGGAAACAGGCTTTTCATGGGGTTGCCTCCACTTTCAGACCCAGTTTTTCAACCACTTTCAGGTTGATCCGGGTATCGAACACCGGCGGTATGCGGGTGCAGGTCTTGCCGGACAACACATCGAGGATGGCTTCTCCGGCCTGACCACCCAGTGCCTGGTAATCAAATTCAAAGGAAAAAAATGCGCCGGACCTGGTAAAATAGGCATTGTATCCAATCACACCCGCATTGGCATACAATGCCTGCTTGATCACGTATTGGATCAGTTTTTCAGAGATCACGGTCGGATCCGGGATCATCCACACGGCATCGATGTCTCCCAGATTCTCATTGAGAACCACAGCAATCCGGTTTCTGGCCGTCACCGCCAAAGGAATAATTTCAAAGGGTACCTGTCTTGTTTTCACGGCAGATACTGCCAGGTCGAAAAACCACTGGTTATGGTTCGGATCAAACAACAGCCCGATTTTCCGCAAAGATGGAAAAGTGTCTGCCAGTGTTTCGATCTGAACCGGTACCGGAATCCGCAAGGTGATACCGCAGGCATCTTCGGGCAGCTGATGAACTGCGGCCGGATCCAGCAGGGCAGCATACATTTTTTTTCCGGAAAAACCGGTTTCCCAGATCAGGGCGGCCGCCTCCGGCCCCACCGCTGCAGCCAGGTTATAGGATCCTTCCAAGATGCGGGTTTTCACCTGGGATGTGACCGTATTATCGCCTGGAGAAAGAAAAAAAACATCTGCAGCGACCCCTTTCTGCGATACCTGGTCCAAAATGCCGTCCGTCACCTGGACATAGGGCCGGATTTTTCTTGACACCACCACGGCGACGGCAGGATCATCCGCAGCTGCATGCCCGGCCATCATCATGAGACAAAGCGCCATCACGAGAACGCCGTATGGATATCCGGAAAAAATTCGGGACATTCCTGTTTTCCAGGTTCGAAGTTGGGTCATTTCCGCAAGTTTATATCAGAACCAGACGCTTCCTTCAATTACAAAAAAACTTATCTGAATCATCGGGCAGAAATCAGCGGATCAATTTGATCTTTTAAAGATATCAGCGTATAACCGGACTCGAATCTGGACATGAGGAAATTGACATGACCCATCACCAGCAACGGTTTTTAGTGCTTGCTGCGGCCATCCTGACCGGGGGACTGATCTGGTTCGGCGCTGTCATTGCCGCCTGGGGGACAACGGTGGATGATCCGAACCGGCTGACCATGCTTTCAAAAATGGACAGGGCCGCTTTGACACAGGCGGCCCAGACCCCGGATGTCGGGATCCTTGTCACCGATGATCAGGGCCGGGTCCTGTTTTCCCGAAACCCGGACACCCCCCGGGTACCGGCATCCATCCTCAAGATTCTGACCAGCCTGGCCGCCTTGTCCGTCTGGGGGGAAGACCACCGGTTCACCACCCTGGCCGGGTATGACTCGGACACACGGGTTTTATACATAAAAGGATTGGGGGATCCTTTGTTCGTATCCGAGGTGATCCGGGATTTCTGCGGGCTGCTGACGGAAACGTTCAGACTATCGGAAGTGGAAAAGATCGTGATCGACCAGACATGGTTTGCACCCGACATCTCCATTCCCGGCACCGGCCGGTCCCTGAATCCTTATGACGCCACCACAGGGGCGCTGTGCGCCAACTTCAACACCATCCATTTCACCCGGGATACGGCGGCACAGACCTTTGTGAGTGCCGAACCCCAGACCCCGCTGCTGGAGATCTTCATACCCGATATCAGACAAACCGGGTTGAAGCAGGGCCGGATCCTGCTGGACACAAAGGTGAGGCCCCGGTATCCCGGGCTGCTCATGGCATATTTTTTAAGGCAACTGGGGGTGGATGTGACCGGACCGGTGGTAACCGGCCTGTTTCCGGATCCGGATTCGAAACATCTCGGCGCTCCGAGCGTAAAGCCCCTAACGCTGATATCCCCCTGGACCCTTGGGGACGTGGTGGAAAAAATGCTCAGGTATTCCAATAATTTCATCGCCAATCAGGTGATGCTGACACTGGGGGCCCACCGATACGGCCCGCCGGCCACCCTGGAAAAAGGGGTCCGGGCGTTGGCCGAGTGTGCCGCCGATCTACCGGGCTGGGAAAGTGCAAAAATTGCGGAAGGATCCGGCATTTCCAGACAGAACCGGGTGACACCGGCTCAGATGGGTCAACTGCTGCTCGCCTTCATGCCTCACCATGAGCGACTACGGCGAACCGATACCCAGTACTACAAAACCGGCACCCTCACCGGCATCCGCACCCGGGCCGGCTACTTCATCGGCACCGACCACCGCCTCTACCCCTTCACCTGCTGGGGTCAGGCCTTGCTTTTTTGACGTTTCTTATAGACCCAAGATCAGAGAAACGTCAAAAAAACAAGGCCTGACCCCGGTTTTTGCTGATCTGTCGGCTGATGGTGGCTTCGTTTCGACCCAGATATTGCGCCACTGATTTGAGGGTGAAGCCATGACGATCCACGGCCAGCATGGCCAGCATGGTTCGTGCTTTGACAAGCGGGCGGCTCTTGCTTTTGCTCAGGATGCCTTCCTTCGACACATGGCAGGCCCGGGCCACCTGTTCTATCAAGTCGTGCAGGCTCACATCAATACCACCCGGTTTAGGCTTATTCAATTCGGACTCTATCGGCAAAACGCGGTCGACAAATTCTTCATCTCCCAGAATGTGACCGTGGGAGCCGCCCTGACGAAGCTTTTCCAACAGATCCTCCCCTTCAGGCCGTCCCATGAACTGAAGATAGGCTGCCCGGGCCGATTCCCGGGTATTGCCAAACTGCCGGAGCACGGGTTCGGTTGTCAACCAGGCAATGGGGGTTTTCGGAATGGCCACATAGGCGCGATGGCTGCTTTTTTGATAGTCAATCGGATCTGAGACAATCCCGGCCCGCACCGGGTTGCGGTGGATATACCGCACCAGTTCCCGCAGGTATCCGTCCTTATCTATGAGAATGGCCCGGAACCGTCCCTGGAAAAGATGACCGACCCGGTCATACCGGTGGTTGATCCATCCGGTATAGCGCTGGGACAACACCTGCATCATCTTGGACAGCGGTACATCCGATACCTGGACCGCCATATGCACGTGGTTGGGCATCCAGCAGAAAGCGCACACGCGCATCCGGAATCTTTCCAGTCCCTGGACAAGGAATTTTTCGAACCGGGTGACGTCCAGTGGATCGTGAAAAATCGTCTGCCTGGCATTGCCTCTGAGCATTACGTGATAAAATGCCCCGGGATAGTGGATTCGGGCTTTCCGTGCCATGGTCACCTCCTCGGAAAAGCTGCTGGGGTCAGGCCTTGCGTTTTTGACAGTTCTAATGTAATGAAACCATAGAAACGTCAAAAACGCAAGGCCTGACCCCAGTTTTTATTTTTCGATGAAGGCGTAGGCGCTGTGGTTGTGGATGGATTCGAAGTTTTCGGCGCTCACGGAAAACCAGGTGATGTTGGGGTCGGCCATCAGGATTTTGGCCACGTCCCGGGCCAGGTCTTCCACGAACTTGGGGTTGTTGTAGGCTTTTTCCGTGACAAATTTTTCATCTTCTCTCTTGAGCACGGAAAAGATGTCGCAGGAGGCGGAGCGCTCCACGATCTCCACGATGTCCTCGATCCAGATCAGCTTCTTGAACCGGGCGCTCACCAGGACCTCGCCCCGCTGGTTGTGGGCCCCGCAGTCGCTGATCTCCTTGGAACAGGGACACACGGATGTCACGGGCACGGCCACCTTCAAGATGATGTCCGTGGGGTTGCCGGGATTGGACGATCCGATGATCGAACAGGTGTAGTCCATCAATCCGCTCACCCCGGCGCTGGGAGACTGTTTGGCGATAAAATAGGGAAACGTGATCTCGATGTGCGAGGACCGGGCCCCCAGGATCTGCTTCATATCCGCCAGAATCGTGGTCAGCGACTCTAAGGAAATGCGGGTCCGGGACTGGTGCAGAATCTCCACGAACCGGCTCATGTGGGTGCCTTTGCACTGGTGGGGCAGGTCCACATACATGCTGATATCCGCCACCGTGGACTGGGTGCCCCGGGTTTTATCCAGCACCTTGACCGGATACTTCAGGCCTTTGATGCCCACTTTGTCGATGGGAATTCTCCTGAAATCCGGCTGATTCTGTGTATCGATCATGGCTGACCCGCCTGAAAATCAGGGCTGTTTCATTTTTGGGTCCGGCGGTGCCACCTTGATCCGGCCGGCCGCAATCTCCCGCAGCACCGTGACCACATCGCCGTTTTTACTGCGCGGGATCAGCAGGTCTGACCCTTCCCTGACCTGGCGGACCCGTCTGGCTGCCAGATGCACCAGTTCGAACCGGTTGTTCACATGTTTCAGACAATCTTCAATCGTGACTCGTGCCACAGCATTTCTCCTGAATTTCGGGTCTATAAAATATCGATGACTTCATACATCCGTTTGCCGCCCGGGGCCTGAAGCACAGCCTCGTCACCGGGCCGCTTGCCGATCAGGGCACTGCCCAGAGGAGAGGACATGGAAATCTTGCCCTGCTTGATATCCGCCTCATCCGGTCCCACGATCAGATACGCGATCTGCTCCTCGGATTCCAGGTTTTCCACCAACACCCGGCTGGCAAACCGCACCACATCCTTGGGGACCGAATCCGGATCAATCACCTTGGCCACGCCCAGTTTATAACTGATCTCGCCGATCCGGCCCTCCAGAAACGACTGCCGCTCCTTGGCGGCATGGTATTCCGCATTTTCCGACAGATCGCCATGGGCCCTGGCCGTTTCTATGGCCTTGATATTGGCGGGGCGTTCCACCCGTTTAAGTCTTGTCAGCTCCTGTTTCAGGGCTTCATAGCCCTGTCTGGTCATTGGTATCTGCTCCAAACTGAAAATCACTCCACGTCATGACGGCTGACCATCATGATGAATAAAGGTTATATGGGTTATGCCGGCAAAGACGGCATGTCTGCGATAACGGTCTCACCGGCCCGGGTCCTGTCTCCGGTTTTTACCCGGATCCGGCAGGTTGCCGGCAGGTACAGGTCCAGCCGGGAACCGAACTGAATCATGCCGAACCGCTCGCCCCGGTAAACCCGGCTGCCGGTGCGGGCAACGTTGACAATCCGCCGGGCGATCAGCCCGGCGATCTGCACCACCACGAACTGCGTGCCTTTGGATGTCCGAAGGGTCAATGCATTGCGTTCATTGAATTCCGATGCCTTGTCAAAAGAGGCATTCATGAACCGGCCAGGGGTATATACCACTTTTTCCACCACCCCGTCCAGCGGAATCCGGTTGACATGCACATTGAACACGTTCATGAAAATGCTCACCTTCCGGCATTCTTCGGGCAGGTAATCCTTGTAGACGCCACGGTCCACCCGGATCACCCGGCCGTCTGCCGGAGATACCAGCCGGTCGTCACCTTCGGGGGGCTGCCGGTCCGGATCCCGGAAAAAATACCCGGCAAACAGCGTGAAGACCGCCGCCACAATACCGACAACGGTCCACCCCAAATAAAAAAACAGCCCCGTCAAAAAAACGGCGCCCACAATATATTTTATGCCCGGTACCGCCACCGGCAGCACGGCCCGGCCCGGCCATTTTGTTCGATCCATGTAGTTTCCCTGTATCTAAAACCGTTGCAGGGTATCAGACATTCAGCAGTTATGTCAAGCAAAACCCCGGGGACCATCTGCGCCGTCCGACCGAAGATATGCCGGCATCAAGGCATTGTCCGGATTCTCAAAAAACCCGGGCGAGTGCCTGGCCGACAGGGCCAGGGCCGCGGCACTGACCGGAGACATGCTGGGCGGTGCGATCCTTGCCTGGTCCCGGGTGATTTCGACAATCAGTGATTCATACACCGGCACACCGGATCCGGCAAACACCGCATCCGTCTGCCCCACCATGGCCACGGCCTGTTCCGGCGCGCACACCCGGTCCCGGGTTTTGTCCCGGAGCCGGCCCCGGTCAAACCGGTACACTGCACAGTACACCTGGCCCCTTCTGGCATCCATCATGGCGCACACAGGCACGTCTGCCATGGCAAACCGAAAACCGATACCGTCCAGGGTGGACACCCCCACGGCCGGCCGGGACAGGGCCGTGGCCAGGCCCAGGGCCGCGCTGATGCCGATGCGCAGGCCGGTGAAACTGCCCGGCCCCCGGGCCGCCACCACCGCGTCCACCTCTGAGATCTCAAACCCGGCCTGGTCCGGAAACAAAGCACCGGCCATGGACAAAAGCCGCCTTGAATGGGTCAGCCGGCTGTGCCAGAAGCTTTCGCACACCAGGTGATCATCGTCCATCACCGCCAGGCTGCACCCGGGTTCCGCCGTGCTCAGGGCCAGAATTTTCACACCGGCCCGTCCTGCCCGGTGTCTGTCTGATCCGCTGTCGTCTGCGATTCAGGGGCCTGTGTTTCCGGATCGTCTGATGCCGTCATATCCCCCTGATCCGGTGCCGGTTCCAGCGCGATTTCCAGCACCTGGCTCACATCCCTGACAATGGTAAATTTGAGCCTGGACTTGACGTTTTTGGGAATGTCATACAGGTCTTTTTTGTTTTTTTCCGGAATGATCACCTGCTTGATGCCGGCCCGCAGCGCGCCCAGGGCTTTTTCCTTGAGCCCGCCGATAGGCAGGACCCTGCCCCGCAAAGACACCTCGCCGGTCATGGCCACCAGGTTGTTGACCGGGCGGCCGGTAAAGGCCGACACCAGGGCCGTGACCATGGCGATCCCGGCGGACGGACCGTCCTTGGGAATGGCCCCGGCCGGCACATGGATGTGAATGTCATGGTTGTCGAACGCATCCTTGTCGATCCCCAAACGTTCCTGGTTGGCCTTGGTCCAGGTCAGGGCGGCCCTTGCCGATTCCTGCATCACCTCGCCGATCTGGCCGGTGACCAGGAGTTCGCCTTTGCCCGGAAACAAAGAAATCTCGATATACAGGATCTCTCCGCCCACCTCGGTCCAGGCCAGGCCCGATGCCAGGCCCACCTGGCTTTCCTCCTGGTCCAGTTCCGGCAGGTACTGGGGCGGCCCCAGGTACTGGGTCAGGTTCCGGCGAGTGATGGTGAACCTGCCTTTTTTACCCTCGGCAATTTTCCGGGCGATTTTCCGGCAGATGGTGTCCAGTTTGCGCTCCAGTTCCCGCAGGCCCGCCTCCAGGGTGTGCTCGCTCACAATGGCGGCCATGGCATTGGGATGAATGGAGATGGACCGCCGGATCAGGCCGTTGTCCCGCAGTTTTCTGGGCATCAGATGGGTTCTGGCGATCTCAATTTTTTCCTGGTGGGTATATCCGGGGATCCGGATCATCTCCATCCGGTCAAGCAGGGCCGACGGAATGGTATCTGCAATATTGGCCGTCAGAATGAACATCACATTGGACAGATCAAACGGCATGTTCAGGTAATTGTCGGAAAACGAGGTGTTCTGTTCCGGGTCCAGCGCCTCCAGCAGGGCCGAGGACGGATCTCCCCGGAAATCATTGCCCAGTTTGTCGATCTCGTCGAGCATGAACACCGGGTTGTTGGTGCCGCACTGGCGCAGCCCCTGAAGAATCCGGCCGGGCATGGACCCGATATAGGTGCGGCGGTGGCCCCGGATCTCGGCCTCGTCCCGGATACCGCCCAGAGACACCCGGTGGAACTTTCGTTTCATGGCCTTGGCAATGGCCTGGCCCAGCGAGGTCTTGCCCACGCCCGGAGGGCCCACAAAACAGATGATCTGCCCCTTTTTACCGGGGTTGAGCTTCCGGACGCTCAGGTACTCCAGGATGCGCTCCTTGACCTTTTCCAGGCCGCAATGGTTCTTGTCCAGCACCTGCTGGGCCCTGCCAATATCGATCACATCTTTGGAGGATTTGCTCCAGGGCAGTTCCACAATGGTGTCCAGATAGGTCCGGATCACAGAGGCTTCCGAAGAATCCGAATGCATCTGCTCCAGACGGCGCAGCTGCTTGATGGCTTCTTCCTCGCCCTCTTTGGGCAGTTTGCACCGTTTTATCTTGGCCTTGAACTCCTTGATCTCCGCGGCCTTATCATCGCTTTCCCCCAGCTCCCGGTGGATGGCCTTGACCTGTTCGCGCAGAAAATAATCTCTCTGATTTTTGGAAATCTCATCTTTCACATCGGTCTGAATCTTGGCCTGAACCGTTGTCAGGGCCAGTTCCCGGGCCAGCAGGTCATTGACCTTTTTGAGCCGTTCCGGGGTGTCGTCCAGTTCCAGCAGTCCCTGGGCGTCCTCGGTGCGCAGGTTGAGGTTGGCCGCCACCAGGTCCGCCAGTTTGCCCGGGGATTCGATATGGGACAGCAGGTCCCCGATATCTCCGGACAGCTCCCCTTTCAGGGCCAGCAGCCGTTCAGAGTTCTCCTTGACGTTGCGCATCAACGCTTCGAGCTGAATATCCATCTGTTCGGGATCATGTTCCTCCAGAAACGCCACCTCCACCTTGAAATAGCCGCGCTTCTTGAGCCACGACACCGCCTTTGCCTTGACAATGCCCTGGACCAGGGCCTTGATCCGGCCGTCCGGCAGTTTGATCATTTTCTGGACCCGGCCCACGGTGCCGATCTCATACACATCCTCGATGCCCGGATTTTCCACATCCGGATCCTTCTGGGCCGTCAGAAAGATATACCGGTCATATCCCACGCATTCCTCAATGGCTTTGATGGATTTGTCCCGGCCCACAAACAGGGGCAGCAGCATATCGGTAAACACCACAATGTCCCGGACCGGCATCATGGGAAGGGTTTTGGGGATATTTTCGACATCTCCCTCTTTTTCTATGACTTCAATCAGGTCATCCATATCCGCTTCTGCCATCTGATCTCCTTGTATAACGTTCACCTCCGTCAACAGCATCATGCATGCATGACATCCCCAGGCGGAGGGGTAATTTTTTTCAAATCAGGTATTTACATTTGACCGAACAATAACGCATAATTTCATTTTTACAATGTCCAGGACAAAAAAATTACCATGACCATTCCCATGCCGGCCGCACTGGCCTTGTGTTTTGTTTTCGGCGCCTGTATCGGCAGTTTTCTGAATGTATGCATATACCGGATTCCCAGAAACCTGTCCATTGTCTCTCCCGGTTCCGCCTGCCCGGCCTGCAAAAAAAGGCTTCCTTATTATACCAACATTCCGGTCATCAGTTTTCTGGTCCTCAGGGGCCGGTGCCGATTCTGCGGCTGTCCCGTTTCTTTGCAGTACCCGTTGGTGGAATGCCTGACAGGGATTGTGGCGGTTATCACCTGTCTGGCCTTTGGTTTGACCCTGGAAGCCCTGGTCTGGTTCGCGTTTGCCGCCACCCTGATCGTGGTGTCCGGCATCGATCTGGCCTTCTGGATCATTCCCGACCGCATCAGCCTTCCGGGGATCGCGGTGTTCGGTTTTCTGGCCTGGGCCGTGCTGGACCGGTCCCCGGCCGCCATCGGTCTGGGCATCCTTGCCGGCGGCGGTATTCTGTATGCCGTGGCCCTGGTGTATTATCTGATCCGCCGCACCGACGGCATGGGCGGCGGGGACATCAAACTGCTGGCCATGATCGGTGCAGCCACCGGTGTGCCCGGGGTGGTGTTCACCCTGTTCGCCGGATCGGTTCTGGGCACCGGGGTCGGTATCGCCCAGATGATCCGGCGCAGACACACGGACCGGCAGATGCAGATCCCCTTTGGTCCTTACCTGTCTGCCGGGGCACTGATCTATGTTTTTTACGGTGGTCCGCTTATAGACTGGTATTTTTTCAGGGCTTTTTCATGAATTTTTGCTCTAAAACCCTTTCAGACAAGGTTTTTTTTCAAAAAAAAGCAATAAACACTTGACACACCGGGCGCAACGACGTAACGTACCGCTGAAGCTGATTCAAATGAGTGTAACCCTCAGGCAACGCGGGTTTGGACATGCAACATCAAAAATGTCCTTCCAAAAACAAAAAAAAAGGAGATCAAGATGAACAAAGGCGATTTAATCAACAAGGTAGCTGAAGTCCTGGAAAGCAAAAAAGATGCCCAGAAGGCCGTTGACTGCATGGTTCAGTCGGTCACAGATGCGCTTTCCAACAACGATTCCGTGACCCTGGTGGGATTCGGCACCTTTAAAACAGCCGAGAGAAAAGCCAGAAAAGGCAGAAACCCCCAGACCGGAAAAGAGATCAACATCCCGGCCAGAAATGTCCCCAAGTTCGTCCCTGGAAAAGCGTTGAAAGAGGCGGTCAAGTAGTAACCCGCCTTTTACCGGCTTCGGCGCCTCCAGGCAGTGTCCGGTCCCCGGCTGATCATCGCCGGATGTCTGCCGGAGGCGTTTTTTTCAGACCAATCATCAAACGGCCCATTTGCGAAGATAGGCGTCGAGTCCTTCCAGTGCGCGACGTTGACGGGAGTTCAGTGCGTCCTGTGCTGAAGCGATTTTTTTCAGAACCGTTTCTGCCTGAGGCAGGGTGAATTTTTCTTCGCTGCGAAATCCGGCAATCTTATCTCCGAAGGCCAGTTTTTCCATATGGGCCTGAAATTCCGGTGATGCCGGCACCTGAAAGTTGCGTGTCAGAATTCGGGTTGCCAGGGTTTTCACCCGGGGGGTCTGCAAGGCTTCCGGCAGCCGGGACAACGTGTGTGTGTCCCGTGTATCGAACGGGCCGGCGTCACGAAACCGGGCAATGTCTTTTTTCTCCGCTGCAGTGAAAAACCCCTCCTGATACAGGGCTGCGTCCGGGTCCAGATCCGGAATCAGCGGATAGGCAAATTCCCGGTGGGCCTGAACCGTATCCAGAAAAACCCCATATTTTTCCCTGAACAGGGTGGTCGCGTCTGCAGCGGTCTGCTGGGCCTTTTTGCTCAATTTCCGGGTGAACCGTTCCAAAGGCGGCAGTACCAGCCAGGCATCCGCCGGTCTCTTGCGTATGGGGAACCAGTCGAACCGGCGGGTATCAGGGTCGATTTCCCCGCACCCGGGGGAATCCAGGCGGACCCAGAGCTGCTGATTGGCATAGGGCACAGACCCGCCGATATGCAGCACCGGCGCGAGATATCCGGCATCTGATCCAAAAGCGGCCGATACCATCAGGGCGTTGCGAAAAAACCGGTCCCGGATCCGGCAGGTCTCGGCGATACTGTCCATCCGTTTCAGGTCCGTGGGCTTGTCAAAAAACCCCAACGCATACGCCCAGATATCGGCCCGGCCGGCAAAGCGCCGGCACAGCAGCACCAGGGCTTCCACGTCGGACATGGCGTCATGGGCCGGGCCGGTGATGTCAAACCGGTTCTCTCTGGCGATATGTTCGAGTTTCAGGGTGGGTTTCCCGCTTTCCAGGCAAGGCCACTGGATCACCGGAGGGTCGCAGAACCGGTGAAACAATGCCGTGACCGGCAGAATATCGCCCCGGGAACAGCCGTTCGCATACTGGTGGGTATACGGGTCCAGCAGGTTCCGGTAGAAAAGAAACCGCAGAAATTCGTCATCA
>JAABTO010000089.1 GCA_011389835.1 Desulfotignum sp.
GCACCGGCCATGCCGTTGTCCGGGCTGGGAGACCGCACGTTTACCGCCCGGCACCACCTGAAATACCCGTATGTGGCCGGTGCCATGGCCAACGGT
This sequence comes from Desulfotignum sp., assembly GCA_011389835.1. Taxonomy (GTDB): domain Bacteria; phylum Desulfobacterota; class Desulfobacteria; order Desulfobacterales; family Desulfobacteraceae; genus Desulfotignum. The sequence goes on from JAABTO010000089.1 coordinate 97, forward strand.
ATCTCTTCGGTGGAAATGGTCCAGGCCATGGCTGAACACGGTATGATCGGATTTTTCGGGGCCGGCGGGCTGTCTCTGCCTGAGATCGAACACGCGGTGGTGACGCTGACCTCCCGGTTGAATGATGCACCGTTCGGGTTCAATTTGATCCATTCACCGGCAGATCCGGACCTTGAAACCGCCACCGTGCAATTGTACCTGAAGCACGGCATTCGGCGGATCAGCGCCGCCGCGTTCATGCGCATGACCCCTGCGCTGGTCTACTACCGGCTCAAAGGAATTCACCAGGACATTGACGGGCGGGTGACCGCCCCCAATCAGGTGATCGCCAAAGTCTCCAGAATCGAAGTGGCCCGCCAGTTTTTCGCGCCCCCGCCCGAAAAACTGGTTCAGACATTACTGGAAAAAAAATGGATCACTCAAAAAGAAGCGGATCTGTCCCGGTTCATCCCCATGGCCCAGGACCTGACAGCGGAAGCCGATTCCGGTGGACATACAGACAACCGCCCGGCATTGGCCCTGCTTCCCACCATGCTGGCGTTGAAACAGCAGTGCATGGATGAACACCGGTATGCCGACCCCCTGTGCGTGGGCCTGGCCGGGGGCATTGCCACACCGGAATCTGCAGCCGCCGCCTTTGCCATGGGGGCGGCCTATATTCTGACCGGGTCCATCAACCAGTCCTGTGTGGAAGCCGGAATCAGCCGGGAAGTCAAAGAACTGCTGTGCCGCGCGGAACAGGCGGATGTGGCCATGGCCCCGGCTGCGGACATGTTTGAAATCGGGGCCCAGGTGCAGGTGCTCAAGCGCGGCACCCTGTTCCCGTTGCGGGCCAGAAAACTGTACGAGATGTATCGCACCTATGACCGGTTTGAAGATATCCCGGCAAAAATACGCCACGAGATTGAAAACAAATTTCTCCAGACCGGTTTTGACCGGGCATGGCAATCCACCCGGGCGTTTTTTGAATCCAGAAACCAGCCGGCACCGCTGCAGAAAGCGGAATCCGACCCCAAACACAAGATGGCGCTGGTGTTTCGATCCTATTTAGGACAAAGTTCCCGGTGGGCCATCCAGGCCAGTGCCGAGCGCAAAATGGACTACCAGATCTGGTGCGGCCCGGCCATGGGCGCATTCAACCAATGGGTGCAAAACAGTTTCCTGGAAGGCCCGGACCAACGGAAAACCCCGGATCTGGCCCTCAATCTGCTGTTCGGCGCCAGTGTCACCCTCCGGACCATGATGCTCAGAACCCAGGGAGTGGCCCTGCCCCCGGCCGCAACGGCCGTATATCCCATGAAAAAAGAAGAGATTCTCGCGCTGGCCGACCCCCTGGAGAATACGATCCGCATGGCACCCGATCCCATGTAAAACTTTTGTCAAACACAATGCCAGCGCATGATTTCTTTTCATCAGATCCGTATATTTCGCGGTAAACTCGTAACCGGGCAATATCAAAGTTTATGACACCGCATTTATGACACAGCAAAAGAATCAAAACGACATCGCCATTATCGGCATGGGATGCATCTTTCCCGGATCCATTAACCTGAAGGCATACTGGCACCTGCTGTTCAATGGGGTGGATGCCATCCAGGAGATTCCGGCGGACACCCACTGGCCGGTTGAAAATTATTTTGATGCAGATGCCTCCCGGCCCGACCATGTCTATTGTTCCCGGGGCGGATTCCTTCCGAAAATCAATTTCGATCCCACATCGTTCGGGATGCCTCCCAACAATATCAGTGCCACGGACACGGCCCAGCTGCTGGGACTTGTGGTGGCGAAAATGGCGCTGGAAGATGCGGGATATCCCAAGGACCACCCGTTTCTGAATTCCGCCAAAGTCAACGTGATCCTCGGGGTGACCGGCACCCAGGAACTGGTGATCCCCTTAGGGGCCCGGCTGGGATTTCCCTTCTGGGAACAGGCCCTGGATGCAGCCGGCATCTCAGCGGAACAAAAGCAATTGGTCTGCCGGCAGATCCAGTCCTCATATGCCTCCTGGCAGGAAAACTCGTTTCCAGGACTTCTGGGCAATGTGGTGGCCGGCCGTATCGCCAACCGGTTCAATCTGTCCGGCACCAACAGCGTCAGTGATGCCGCCTGTGCCAGCTCCCTGTCGGCCCTGCATTCCGCGGTCATGGAACTTGCTGCCGGAAAATGTGATATGTCCATCACCGGCGGGGTGGATTGCCTGAACGATATTTTCATGCACATGTGTTTCGCAAAAACCGGGGTGCTGTCCCATTCCAGCGATGCCCGGCCGTTTTCCAAAGATGCGGACGGCACAGTGCTGGGGGAAGGCATCGGCATGCTGGTACTCAAGCGCCTGGATGACGCAAAAAAGGCTGAAGACCGGATTTACGCAATTATCAAGGGTGTGGGCACATCCAGTGATGGAAAAACCTCGGCCATTTACGCGCCCGATGCCAGCGGCCAGCTCAAGGCCCTCAATGACGCCTATGATCAGGCCGGTTTTGATCCGGTGTCGGTCGGACTGGTGGAAGCCCACGGCACCGGCACCCGGGTGGGGGACAAGGTGGAATTCACAGCGCTCAAGACCTGCTTCGGTGCTCTGCCGCCGTCCACTGACAAGGGCGGTCAAAAGATGCCTTTTCCTGACATTGCCATCGGTTCGGTGAAATCCATGATCGGCCATACCAAAGCCGCCGCCGGCGCCGCCGGCATCATCAAGGCGGCCCTGGCTCTTCATCACAAAGTGATTCCCCCCACCCTCAAGGCGGATGAGCCGGACCCGGATCTGGACATCAACAAGTCCTGTTTTTACCTGAACCAGCGGTCCCGGCCCTGGGTGATCCCGGGGAACAACATGGTGCCCCGGCGGGCCGGTGTGTCAGCATTCGGTTTCGGCGGCAGCAATTTTCATGTGGTCCTGGAGGAACACACGCCGGAAAAAGACCACGTGTCCTGGGACGGGTCGGTCCAGATTGCCGCGTTTTCAGCCCGGGACACCGACGCACTGTACAAAGACATTGAGGCGTTCAAAACCGCACTGATGCCGGATTTTCCAGCTGATGACGAAGAAATGCAGGATCTGATTGCCCGGGCGTGTGCAGCCTCCAGAAACGCTTTCAAACCAGATGATCCGTTCCGGGCGCTCATGGTGCTCAACAAAACCGATGATCCGGTGGCGCTGGCAGACACGGCCTGTACCGCGGTTCAACAGAATCGATCTGCGACCGGCCCGGTATATTTCGGCACAGGCCCTTTGCCCGGCAAACTGGGATTTCTGTTTCCCGGCCAGGGCAGCCAGTATCCGGACATGGGCAAAGACCTGTTTGCCATGTTTCCTGAAGCCATGAACGTCCTGGAACAGGCACAACACATATTTTCTGCCCATCCGCTGGATACTGCGGATCCGGAAACGCCGGTTTCAGACCTGACAGGGCTCATGTTTGCCCAGCCGCGGCACCGGCAGGAAAAATCAGTGTCCGAAGCCCGGCTGCGGCATACGCACGCGGCACAGATGGCCATCGGTACCCTGTCTTTGGCCATGATCCGCGTGCTGAAACGGTTCAATGTGTCGCCACACATGACCTGCGGTCACAGCTTTGGAGAACTGCCCGCACTTTATGCGGCCGGATGGATGGATGACGCCACGCTTCTGAATCTGGCTGCGGTCCGGGGCAAACTCATGGCCCGGGCCGGCGACACCGGTTCGGACACCGGCGGCATGCTGGCGGTTCAGGCCCCGCTGACCGACATTGAAACCTGGATTAAAGACCGGTTTTCCGATCTGGTGCTGGCCAACCGGAACAGCCCGGACCAGGGGGTTCTGTCCGGCCCGACACCTGCCATTGACCAGGCCGCGAAATGGTGCAAAAAAAACAAGGTCCGCTGCATAAAACTGCCGGTGGCCGCGGCGTTTCACAGCCCGCTGGTGGCGGATGCAGCCACCCCGTTTCACCGGTTTGTGACAGAACAGCGTTTTTCTCCCACCGACATCCCGGTCCTGTCCAACACCACCGGAACCGTGTATGACACGGACCCGGATACGATCAAATCGCTTCTGGGCCATCAGCTCATGCATCCGGTGTGTTTCAAGCAGAATATTGAAACCATGCATGAACAGGGGGTCTGTTTTTTCATGGAGATCGGTCCGAAAACCGTGTTGACCGGTTTGACCCGAAAAATTCTGGCTGCCTCTCCGGTCACGGCTGTCAGCATCGATGGTTCCAGCGGGAAAAAATCCGGACTCACCGATCTGGCCCATGCCTTATGTCAGCTGGCTGTTAAAGGATTTGAAGTGGATTTAACCCAATGGGAAGATCCAGTGAATCCGCCTTCTTCCAAACGCATGCGGATCCCGCTGTCCGGCGCCAACCCCAAACCGGCAATCCCAAACCCTCCGCCCGTGCCGGCGGACCCTGCCGAGGCACCCGGTACCGGAAGCCGGACATCCAGACCAACCGTCCCGCCCCGGGACTGTTCTGACCAGAATACAATCCCATACGGGCCGAAAACAGATACAGCCCGTTCACAAGGACCTGATATGCGACCATTGTCATCTTCACCGGCCATCCCAAAACAGACGGCTGATACGGTTTCATCCCACAGCGCCGCTGACAAGACCACTGCCATGCACCTGGTTCACAAAGGCCTGGAAGCCATGCAGGCGTTGCAGGCCCAGACCGCACACGCCCATGAAAAATTTCTCGAAACCCAGGCCCAGGCCTCCCGGACCCTGGCGGCGATGATGTCCCAGACCCGGCAGTTTGCAGATAACGTGGATCCGGTGCCGGACAACTCTTTTTTACCGACGGAACCCCCTTTGCCGGCCCGGCCGGCCCCATCCCGATCCGTGGCAGCCGAAACCACGGCACCTGTAGCGCCGGACGCGCCGCCCATGCCGGATCAACCGCCTTTGCCCGCCAAGGTGAATGGAGAAACCCCTTCGCTCAAAAGCAGTCCCCCCATCCCGCCCGAGTCTGAAACACCTGTCGTTCAACCGGCCAAAGATGTGCAGACCATTCTGTTTGAAATCGTGAGCCGCCTCACCGGATTTCCCGGAGAGATGCTGGAGCCGGAAATGGATATTGAATCCGACTTGGGCGTGGATTCCATCAAAAAAGTGGAAATCGTTTCCGAACTGGAAAAACAGCTGCCTGATACCCGGGGATTGACCGCGGAAAACATGGGCACCGCCAGAACCCTGGCCGATATCTGCCAGGCTGTCGCCCCTGCGGACACACAAGCTGCGAATCCGGGATCTCAGATGCCTTGCACCGATGCTGCAACGGATGCGTCCAGCCCGGAACCCGGTGCCGCAGAGGCGGCTGATCCGGGCCCTGCCGGCGCTTCAAAGGTAATGGATGTGCTGGTCAAAACCATCAGCGAGCTCACCGGATTTCCCGAGACAATGCTGGAACCGGAAATGGATCTGGAATCCGATTTAGGCGTGGATTCCATCAAGCGGGTGGAAATTTTGTCCCGGCTCGAACAGGCGCTGGGAGACAATGCGCCGGGCATGTCCGGAGAAGACATGGGCCGGTTGAAAACCATCCGGGACATGGTCGCGTTTCTTGATCGATCCGACAGGCCGCCCAAGGCTGCCGTAAAAAAAAACTCTTCACACAGGGATGATGCCTCCGGCACACCGGAAACACAGGACCTGATCCGCCAGACCCTTTATCTGAAAAAAATCCCCATCCCCCAGGTCCGGTATTTCAACGGCTCCCGGATTCAGTTGCCTGAATCCGGAAAAATCTATATCACCCGGGATCAGGCACGGATGGCCCAATCCCTGAAACAGGCGTTTCAGACGCAGGGACTGGATGCCGTGATTCTGGATCCGGCATCTGAGACCATCCCGGATCTGCCGGATATGGCCGGCCTGGTGATCATTCAGGATCAGTTGTCACACCCGGACACCACCCGGGCCATTGCATTTTTGAAAACCGCCTTTGCCCTGATTCATCAAAACGGCACCTATCTTCAGGCTGCCGGCACACAGAAAGGGGCGTTTCTGGCCACTGTCACCTTTTCCGGCGGCGGGTTCGGTATTCCCCCGTTTCGGTTTGACACCCTGCCGGAATACGGCGGTCTGGCCGGTCTGGCCAAAACAGCGGCCCTGGAATGGAAAGAAGTGCTCTGTCATGCTCTGGACCTGCCCAAAGACACAGACGCCTGCCACAGATATTCAGAGGCTGCCGCGTCTTTGATAATGACCCGGGGACCTGTGGAGATGGGACTGGACAAGGATCACTGCCAGGTCCCCGCATTGACAGAAACACCGGTTGAGCCCGGACATCTGGCGCTGGATTCCCGGGACGTGGCGGTGATCACCGGCGGTGCCCGGGGTGTGACCGCTGCCTGTGCGGACAAGCTGGCACAAACCGCGCATTTGAGTATCGCTCTGCTGGGAAGATCACCAAAACCGTTTGACGAACCCGAGTGGGCGCATTCTTTGTCTGATTCGGCAGAACTCAAAAAAGCGATTCTCGCCCATGAATTTGCTGGAAAAAAACCGACCCCGGCAGACCTTGAAAAAAGGTATCAGGCCATTTGTGCCAACCGGCAGATACAGCAGACCCTGGCCCGGATCCGTGCCCATGGGTCCGAGGTGATCTACCGGTCTACAGATATCCGGGATCCCGAAGCGGTCCACACCTCTTTAGACGAGATACGCAGGCATTTCAACGCCCCTGTCACCACCATCATTCACGGTGCCGGGATCCTGGAGGACAAGCGGATTGTGGACAAAGAACCGGCCCGGTTCGACCGGGTATTTGACACCAAAGTGGATGGACTGAACGCATTGCTGGCCGCCACACACACCGATCCATTGAAATATATGATCGTGTTTTCCTCGATTGCGGCCCGGACCGGCAACCCCGGCCAGTGTGATTATGCCATGGCCAATGAAGTGCTCAACAAGCACATGGACCGGATTGCCGGGCAAAGACCGGAATGCAGGTGCCTTGCCGTCAACTGGGGCCCCTGGGACGGGGGCATGGTCCATGACGGCCTCAAACAGATGTTTACCCAAAAAGGGGTGGGCCTGATTCCCGTATCTGCCGGGGCCCGGCAACTGATCCGTGAAATGGCCGGGTCAAATCAAAAACACAGGGAAGTGGTGGTTACCGCACCCGGCCCCGACCGGAAACAAAAAAAACCGGCCAGACTGTCACCGGTGTTACAGATGGAAATCAGCCGGGAAACCGTGCCGATTCTCTCGGCCCACCAGATCAATCATGAACCGGTGATGCCCTTTGCCCTGATGGCTGAAATCATGGCCCAGACCGCAGAAAAAAATCACCCGGGCCTGGTGGTTGCCGGGCTGGATGACATCCGGCTGTTAAAAGGGGTCCGGCCCACAGACCGGGCCGTCATCCTTGAAGTGAATCAGGGCCGGTGTGCCTGCACGGAGAAGCAATACATGGTTCCGGTGTCGTTGAGCTCGGCACCGGAAAGCGGACCGCCCTGCACCCATGCCACGGCAACCGCGGTACTCAAGGAACATCTGCCGGAACCGCCGGTATTGTCCGACTGGCACCGCATGGATCTGGGCCCCTGCAAACTGACTGTCCGGCAGGCCTATGACACCGTGCTGTTCCATGGCCGGGACCTTCAGGCCATTACCGCCATTACCGGCATTTCAGACAAGGGCATCCAGGTGACTGCCACCACGTCGTCTGTCCCGGATCTCTGGTTCAAAACCCCGGCACAGTCCCACTGGACCACGGATCCCTTGCTGCTGGATGCCGCATTCCAGGCCGCCATTCTATGGACCTGGGAAACCCGGAACCAGGTATGCCTGCCCGCTTTTGTAGCCGGACTCCGGATATATTCCCCGTTTCGACAGCCCCTGGATGCGGATGCCGGCATAAGGATTTTGTTCACGGTCAATGAAAACACCGACCGTCAGGTCAAGGGATATTTCACTTTTACGAACGCCCATGGCCATGTGGTGGCCAGTATCATGGGATTTGAAGCGGTGGTGGATGACACGTTGCATGCCAGATTCAAGCCCCGGCCGTTGTTTGACAGACAATCGATACTGGCATTTGCCCAGGGCAACCCGTCCGAGGCGTTTGGTCCCAGGTACAAGATATTTGACACAGAACGCCGGATTGCGCGTCTGCCCAGACCGCCCTATTTTTTCATGGACCGGGTGGTGACCGCAGACCATGTTCCCTGGGAGATGCAACCGGGCGGCTGGATCGAAACCCAGTACGATGTCCCTTCAGATGCCTGGTATTTTGCGGCCAATCACACCCGGACCATGCCGTTGTGTATTCTGCTTGAAGTCGCGCTCCAGCCCTGCGGATGGCTGGCCGCCTATGCCGGATCCGCCCTGCACAGTGATGACACCCTTTATTTTCGCAATCTGGGGGGCACGGCCCGATGGACAGACAGCGTATTTCAGGATGCCGGTACCCTGACGGTTCGGGTCAGGATGACCGATGTGTCCAAAGCCGGCGGCATGATCCTTCAGACCTTTGACGTGGCGGTGCACTGCCATGGGCACCTGATTTATGAAGGAACCACCCATTTCGGATTTTTCACCGGCCCGGCCCTGGCCGGTCAGAAAGGAATCCGGGACTGCCCGCTGGCCGTGGATACGCTTTCTTTGAATCCCCCCCCGGAAAAGGTGTTTGAAAAAACTGCGCCCCTGACACCGGCGGATGATTCCATCGCACCGGACACCGGCATGCCCGCGGATGCCCTGCGCATGATCGATGCCATCGAGATTCTGGATCCGGTTGGGGGGCATTTCAAAAAAGGGTATGTGCGCGCTGAAAAAACCGTGAACCCAAAAGAATGGTTTTTTGACGCCCATTTTTATCAGGATCCGGTCTGTCCCGGTTCTCTGGGCATTGAATCCTTTGTTCAGACGCTGCGGTATTATCTGCTGAACTTCTTTTCCATAGACCCGGTCACCCACACACCGGTGATTCTTCCAGGAAAATCCCATGAATGGATATACCGGGGACAGATCATCCCTTCCAACCGGAAAGTTGTCGTTCATACCCATATCCGTGAGGTGACACAAGAAGGTGACACCTGTTGTGTGGTGGCAGACGGGGCCCTGTGCGTGGACGGGCGGCCGATTTATGAAATGAAGAACTTCGGGCTGGCCTTTGTGCCTGCCGGAATGGAACGGAACAAGGACTACCTCACCCGAATTTTGGTACCCGGATAGATATCCGCATCCGGGGCCAGATTGTTCAACTGCCGGAGCCGGTCAACGGTGGTGTCGTATTTCTGGGAGATGCGCCACAGGGTCTCTCCTTTTTCAACCGTATGAAACCGTTGGGCGGTTTCAGCGGTCTGAGCAGGTGCAGAAGGTTTTTCCTGAATGTCCGGATTCACCGTCACGATGCGGGGGCTGTCTTGTACCGGCGGTTCTGCCGCCGCCGGTGTTTCCTCCAGGCGGCCCATTCGGCGAGCCAGGGATTCCATCCGGACCAGAATACCGGACTCCAGGGTGGAAATCTGTTTGCGCATTTCCGCCAGCTGGGTATTCACATTGGTCCCGGGCGTGCTGGTCAATCGTGACTCCATCGCTGCCAGAGATTCTTCCAGATCTGCCAGACGGGTTTCCACGGCCTGGAGCCGGGTGTCATCCGGAGGGGAGGCCACGGTGTCCGTCTTGGACCCGGAAGACCCGAACAAAAAAACAAAAAATACCACCAGCGTGACAATGAATGCCCCGGCAATGATCAAGGTGGTATCATTCATTTTGAACAATGCGGTTTTGACGCCCCAGGGCCCGGCGCTGCTGCTGTCGGTCTTTTTTTTCCGGTTGGTATTGGTCTGGGTGGTAGGAATTTTCGAGGCGGGTTTTTCCTTGTGTTTCATTTTCTGCTCCCTGTCTGTGACATCAGATGGTTCAAGGTTGTCAAATGATGAGATGTCCACAATAAAGTGAACCATTTTTCAAAAAGGCCTGTCAGACGGGTTTCCCGGTTTCTGGACTCGGTTTCTGCCAGACGGTTTTCCAGCCGGCGGCATGCCGCCTGCACAGCTGAATCGGTTCCCTGAAGTTTTTGGTCCAGCCGTGAATAGATATCCAGCGCGTCTCTGTAATATCCCTGGGCCTCATATGCCTTTGCCAGTTCCCGGGTATGATATCTGTGCGCCATGACCGATCCTTTGTCTATTTTTTCTGTTTGAAAATCAGTTCATCCGACGCTGCCATGCCCTGTTCATGTTTTGCCAGATGTCTGATGTACTCGGGATCCTTTTTCAACCGGACAATCTGATTTTCAATCTGCTGGTTTTCCTGTTTCACAATATCGATCTGGGAAAGAACGGATGCTTTCTGCCGGTCGAGCCGACGATAATCCTGAATACCATGGGTGCAGAAAAAAATGTAGATCAAAAACAATCCCATGAGAACAAATGCCAGATAAAATCCGATTTTTTCAATGCGGCCCATGGAACTCCTCTTTTTCAATTCGATGCTTTACCCATTGTCTGATCATCGTCAATTCCGGGAAACGCAAAATTTTGGCCCCGATCCATACAACGGCCATGCCCAGCACCACACACGCCAACACTGTTGCTCCAAACAGCAGACTGCTTTCATGATCAAAAAGAACCAGCTGTTTCACCCGGTGAATTGGAAAAATCATTATAGCAGATAAGAAAAGGGCTCTGCAACCGGAAACCAGGATACCGGTTTTTGATACTGTCATCCCGGCCGGGGGATGATACATCAGAAAAAAGAATCCGGCCATCGATGAAACCGTCACCCCCAGCGCCAGTCCCTTCACGCCCATCAGAGACATCAGTATCGGGGCGCACACCAGGTTGATGCCCATGGACAAAAGCCCGGCATAAAACGGATGCCGGGTGCTGTTCAGGGCATAATGAAGGGTGACAAACAGGCGGGTACCGATGAACGCCCCCATTCCCGGCGCCAGGTACAGCAGGCATTCAGCGGTCCGGGTCACGGCGGCCATGTCAAAGGCCCCCCGGCCGAACAGCACATGGACAATGGGTTGATTCAGGATCATCAACCCGGCCATGGCTGGTATGGCGACAAACACCGCCAGGCGGATCCCGGTATCGAACACCTCATTGACCTGCCTCATTTCTCCGGCCGCCGCTTTTCCGGCAAAAAACGGCAGCAGCACCGTGGAGACCGATACTGCGATCAGGGCCACGGGAAACTGTATCAGACGGTCGGCAAAATAAAGATAAGAGATGCTGCCGTCCACAAGAAAAGAGGCCAGAAATGTGATCACCAGCATGTTCACCTGATAGGGGGCCGCGCCCACCATGCAGGGAATCATTTTTCTGATGCTCTCTCTGACTTCCGGGTGGCCCCATACAAACCGGGCCGGTTTGAACAGGCCCTGCCGGAACACAAACGGTATCTGGAACGCCAGCTGCAACAAGCCGCCCACGATCACCCCCATGGCCAGTCCGGCTGCCGGCATATTCATGGATCCGGCCACGGTAAGCGCAAACAGGATCATCACCAGGTTGAAAATCAGCGGCGTGGCCCCGGGTACCCAGAAATTACCCAGAGAATTAAGAACCCCCATACACAGGGAAATCAACAAAATGACCCAGACATAGGGCATCATGATTTTCAAAAGCATCAGGGTCAAGACGAACTGATTCCCGCCGGGCGCAAACCCCGGTGCCATCACATGCAGCACCCAGGGTGCCAGTAGCCATCCGGCAGCTATCAGAACAGCGCTCACAACGGAAAGTATTCCCAACGCGCTGGTCACCATGGCCACTGCCTCATCTTGCCGGCCGGCCTGGACATGCCTGGAAAAAGGCGGCACAAAGGAAATGCTGAAAATACCGTCACCGGACATTTTACGCAGCAGATCAAAAGGCCTGAACGCCATGAAGAACGCATCACCTGCGGCAGTGGTACCGATCACCATGGCGATGCAGGCATCCCGGACAACCCCGAATATCCGGCTTGAAAGTGTCAAAGCGCTGACGGCGGCCGTGTGTCTGATCAGGGCCATGCCAAATTTATCCTTGACAAAAAAGACGAAATTTTGTAAATAATCGCTTTTGAAATATCAAGTTTGAAATTCAATCGACGAATACAAGGAGTGAATGTAAATTGGCCAACCACAAATCCGCAAAAAAACGGGCAAAACAGAACCTGGTCAGGCGACAGAGAAACCGGTCTGTAAAATCCACACTGAAAACACTGGAAAAAAAATTGCGTGCGTCCAAGGCTTCGGGAGATGAGTCCACCATGGAGTTGATGCGGCAGAACCAGTCTGCCCTTCAAAAAGCCTCTCAAAAAGGGATTATTCATAAAAAAACCGCTTCCAGGAAAATTTCAAGACTGTTCAAGCTTGCGAACGCTTAAGATACACAAAGACAGGATTTACCCGAGTAGATCCTGTCTTGTATATTCCGTTTCCCATCCGCCGTTCAAAAGTCAGCCGACATCTGGCTGACGATACGTTCCGCCACCCGTTTGGCAATGATTTCCAGGGCCTTCCGGATATTGGCGTCATCGTTGTCCTCCCCCACCGTATACGACTCAAAGGCTGAAAAATCGTTTGCCGACCACAGTATTTTCCGGTCCGGCGCAAGCAGCAGCACATCCACCACCGCCGTCACCTGTCTTTCGGTCACGGTTTCCGTGGAAGACCGGGACAGGATCGCAAAAGTGATGGATTTAATGACGCCTTTGATCAGATAAGCAGTATCTTCCGGCGCCACCACCCGCGTGTCGGTCCGGTCCTGAATCTCCCGGATCAATTCGTTGGTGAAATCGATCCCGGCATGGGTGTAAGCGGTCCGGTTGGCAAACACCTCCACTCCCACCCGGGAGACCCCGGGAT
>JAABTO010000337.1 GCA_011389835.1 Desulfotignum sp.
CACACCCGTCATACAGCACCAGGGGATCAAAATGAAACGCCAGCGGGTATCCTTTGGCTTCACAGCGTTTTGCCGTTTTGAGCCGGGTTTCAAGCCGGGTGGCGCCCTTTTCTTCAGACCGGATGATCGCCGGTGTGTTGACCGACCAGGCCAGCACGGTTTTTCGGTTATGGTCCAGATTCAGAAGAGATTCTACATTCACGGTTTTGGTTTTGAGTTCCAGCAGGCAGTTGGATTGTTTGGCAAACAAGTTTACCAGAAACCGGGGGCCGGGGGTGAACCGTTCCCAGATCAGCGAATCCGTGTATTCTCCGGTACCGATGCGAAAAATCCGGTTCTGTGAGAACAGCTGGGTCAGTGGCTGTTTTATCTGGTCGAGTCCTGCGAAATACTGAAGCACCGGGGGGTGAAAATAGGCCTGAAGAATACAGTAGGCACAGTCCATGGTGCAGAAGGTGCCTGTGTGCAGAATCGTGTAATCACAGCAGGTATAATGACGGGTACCGGGACATGGCCGTACTACCGCTCCGTTGTTTCTGGTGATGTATAAGAGGGATTTGGCCTCAGTGATCGGATCCCTGGCCTGGTTGATCCGATCATATACCATACGGGGATCTGCCACGGTTTCCGGTTTTATGGAGAGCCGTGAAAGTATTTCATCGATCTCTTCGGAAACCTCCAGCGATGAATCCATGACCACCTGTTTGATTGTCATCTCTCCAGAATTCCCTTCAGATCGGGATGATCTGCCATGGATGTCAAGACCCGTGCCTGATTTCTGAATTCATCCACGGAGGTGAAGTCAAAGGACACACCATATACGGTGGATTCAAAATTTTCCGGCAGGTGTATGCGCAGTGATTTTCCGGATAAGAGCCGGCCCAGACCGGACTTGATGTTCTGACGGGTAAGTTCCAGATTCGGGAACCGCCGCCGGGACAGATAGCGGCGTACCTGATCCGCTTTTTGTCCCGGATCTCCGGTATCTTTTTTCAGGACAGCCTGTAATCCGTTTTCATCAAACAGGGTTCCCGGGCGGATGTGTTCTTTTTTACACACTTCGGTCAAACAGGTGATGATATCCAGCTGTTTGCCGGAAGATGCCTTGATCTGTGAAAAAATAGTGATGAGCACATCAATGGTTTCTCTGTCATAGCCGGTCAGGCGTCTGGCCGGTTTCAAGCCCAGGTTCCCGTTTTCAAGCAGAATCATGGCTTCAGGCGGCAGGGTGGACACTGCCAGAAGCGCTGCAATGAATCCCTGGTTCAATTGTCTGTTGAATATACCCAGGGATTGTCTGGCCATCTGTGCCGGATCCATGAACCGGTTCAGCAGTTTGACCGCCCGGACCTGTTCCGCCGGGGTCAGTTCCCGGGCAAAGGCATTGTCTGCCACCGCCTGCATGGCACACGCCATTTCCGCATCCGCCGGCATGATCCGGCAGTCGATTTTTTCGGTTTCAGGAAAAGATTGTACCGCCTGGATCCGCCGGAATCCAGATACCGGAACAAAACCGATGTCAGCCGCCCAGACCGTGGGCGGACAGATCAATCCCATCGTTTTGATGGACCGGGTCAGAGAGGAGAGATTCTCCTCTTTGACCGTAATCTGAAACCGGGTATCATCCAGACGGATGTCTGTCAAAGAGATTGACCGGACCGGGTTAAAGCTGTTCACCAGTCAGTCTCGTGTAGATCTCTTTATAGGTTCTGGCGGTGTTTTCAATCACCTCTTTGGGCAGTTTGGGACCCGGCGGGGTTTTGTCCCATCCGGAATCCACCAGCCAGTCCCGGACGGTTTGTTTGTCAAAACTTTTCTGGCTGCGGCCGGGTGCATAATCCTCCAGGGGCCAGAACCGGGAAGAGTCCGGTGTGAGCATCTCATCGATGAGAATGATCTGCCCATCCAGTACACCGAATTCAAACTTGGTATCTGCAATGATGATCCCTTTTTCCAGGGCCATGGCCGCCCCTTTGTTGTAGATTTCCAGGCTCAGGTCCCGGATTTTTTCAGCGGTCTCCTTTCCCAGAATCTCCACGGTCTGTTCAAAGGAGATATTGATATCATGATCCCCGACCTCGGCCTTGGTAGACGGGGTATACAAAGGGGCCGCCAGTTTGTCGGATTCCTGGAGCCCTTCAGGCAGCTGAATACCACAGACATGTCCGGTGGTCTGATATCCGTGCCATCCGGATCCGGTAATATATCCTCTCACAATACATTCCACCGGCAGGGGGTCTGCTTTTTTCACCAGCATGCTGCGCTTTTCCAGAGCCTCTTTATAGGGATGACACGGCTCGGGATAGGCAGTGACATCGGTGGTCACCAGATGGTTGCCCACAATATTTGCCATTTTTTCAAACCAGAACACACTGATCTGATTCAACACCTTTCCTTTGTCCGGGATGGGGTCCGGCAGCACCACGTCAAAGGCAGACAGCCGGTCCGTGGTGACCAGCAGCAGGGTGTCTCCGAAATCAAAAATATCCCTGACCTTGCCCTGGCGTTTCAATGGCAGGTCTTTGAAATGTGTTTCAGGGATAGCTGTCATGTGGTTTCTCCTTGTTTTTATCAATCACGGGTTAAATTAAATGGATAAAAAAATATTTTATATCACGGATCGTTTTTTTTTTCCATAACAGGGATACGCAAATTTATTTAAGGCTGGCGGAGTGCTTGACGAACGAGGGTGTTCATACTATTGTAAGACAACTGTTTGATGAATACAAAGAGATATCCTTGCGTAAAAGGAATATTATGAAATTAGAAGGGTTGATTTTGTTTGCCTGCCTGACCATGGCGGTCTGCCCGGCTGTGTCTGCAAAAGATCTGGTTCACTACACCTTGAATGACCTGTGCCGGGCCGCCAATGACAATGCGGAAACTATCAGAATCGCGGAAGACGATGTAGAAATA
>JAABTO010000338.1 GCA_011389835.1 Desulfotignum sp.
ATACACGCGGCAAGCAGATGATATTACTGCCGGATGGCCAGGCGTTTTTCAAAAAACGAGATGGTTCGGGACAGAGAAAAGGTCAGGATAAAATACAGCAATGTAATGGTGATCCAGATCTCAAAGGTCAGAAATGTGGCCGCCATGAGCTCCAGGCCCTGGAAGGTCAGCTCCTGGACGGAGATGACCGAGACAATGGCGGAATCCTTGATGGTGGAAATGAACTGGCCGGCCAGGGGGAATGCCGTTCGCCGGAACGCCTGGGGCAGCACCACCAGCCGGAAGGTCTGGGCCTGGGACAGTCCCACGGACCAGGCCGCTTCCCACTGACCTTTTGAAACACCATTGATGCCGCCCCTCACTATCTCCGAGATATAGGCCCCTTCATAAATGGCCAATGCGCAGGCAGCGGAAACAAACGCATTGACCTGCCCGGCCCCTGCCAGAAAAAAAGAGACCCCCCGGGCCGCGGGATCCGGCAGGCGCCGGACCCATTGATCCAGCCCCAGGGCATCCAGAAACTGAGAGGAAACAAAATAATAAAACAGGATCACCAGGATCAGGGAGGGGATATTTCTTATCGTCTCCACATAAAATCGACTGAACATGCGCCCGAACATGCCGCCCTTTGCCCCCATGATCCCGGAAAAGGTCCCCAGAATAAACCCCAGGACCATGGACCAGATACTCAGCTTCAGGGTGACGCCGAATCCTTTGAGCAGCATGTTGGCTGAAAAACGGCCGGTCTCGGAATCTCTGAACAGAAAATAGCCGGGAATGGCCTGCCATTCCCACTGATACTCCAGGACCTGTGTCATGCGCACAAAAAAGAAAACGACCCCGGCAGCCACCGCCAAAAGAACGGCCAGGTCCACCAGGGTCAATCGTCTGACAGGATTACTTGACAAGAGCTTCCCATTTTCTGGATTCAAACCAGTACGCTTTTTTCTCCTTTAAAAAACCGCTGGCATGCATGTTGATGATCCAGTTGTTGAAATAGTTGAGGGCATCCGGATCCCCTTTGCGGATCGCAAAACCAATGGGTTCTTTGGTAAAATTTTCTTCCAGAGGGACAAACAGCTTGTCCGGATATTTCAGGGCATGGAACACGGGCATGGGCGCAGACGATACCACGGCATGGACCCGTCCCAGATTCAGTTCCTGCAGGGCCTGACTTTCGTTTTCAAACAGTCGCAGCTTTGCATTGGGAAGAAACTTCCGGGCGGCCTGTTCCGCGGTGGTGCCCATACGGACGGCGATATTCACATCCTTGCTGTTGAAATCATCCAGTGTTGAAAACCCTTCCGCCTTTTTACGGTGGGCCACCATGGACATACCGGAATAGTCATACGGCATGGTAAAGTTCACCTTGAGATTCCGCTCCGGGGTAATGCCCATGCCGCCGATGATCACATCGAACTTGCCGGTCATCAACGCCGGAATGATACCGGACCAGGCTGTGGGCACAAATTCCACTTCCACGCCCATGTCTTTGGCCAGCTGCCGGGCCACATCGATTTCAAATCCGACGAGTTTTCCCTGCTTGTCTTTCATGGCCCAGGGCACAAACGTGGACATGCCCACCCGGATCACCTTGTCCCGCTGAATCTTTTCGATGACGCTCTCTTTTGCCAGCTGATTACCGAGCTCCCCGGCCGAAGCCGAAAAAAACGGCAGCAGCAGCAGGCTCACAATACAAAAAATGGCAGATTTTTTCATTTTCTCTCCTTTCTTTAGATTTGATGTTACTGCACAAACCGTATCCGGTTTTCGATCTGCCGGACAATGAATGACAGCGTGGCGGTGATGCTCAGATAACATAATGCCACCACAAACCAGATTTCAAAAGTCAAAAATGTCTCAGACACGATTTTCTGTCCCTGCATGGTCAGATCATAAATGGAAATGGTGCTGACCAGGGCCGAGTCCTTGATCAAAGACACGCTCTGCCCTGCCAGCATGGGCAGGGTCTGGCGCAGCATCTGAGGAATAATGACTTTCAGGTAAATCACGGACACGGGCAGACCGATGCTCTGGGCCGCCTCCCATTGTCCTTTGGGGATATTGACAATGCCCGACCGGATGATCTCTGAGGAATAGGCCCCTTCAAACAGGCTCAAGGCAATCACCGCCGAGGTGAACGCGGACAGATCCAGCACCGGGGAGATCACAAAATAGATCACAAAGATCTGAATCAGCAGCGGGGTGTTGCGGATGGTTTCCACGTAACACCAGGCCAGCCCCCGCAGAGACACATACGGAGACAATCTTGCAAAGGCGGACACCAGCCCGATAATCAGAGACAGCACCAGGGAAATGCCGGAAATTTTCAGCGTGACCCACACCCCCTGCAGCAGGACCCCGGGCACGAACTGCCCCTGCTCAAAGGAAAAAAAATACTGGGCCACCCGGTACCACTGCCAGTTATAGGACAGATTCCGGTAACCGGTTATCCCCACCAGAACAAGCACCAGGACAAAAACACCTGCCGCGATCATATGTTGTCTGTGTCTCATTTATGTTTACTCCACCAGAACTACAAGCAAATACGATACCACAAAAACTGAAAATCCGCCACTTTCAACCCGGCAGGGTGACGAAGCGGGCGTGACCCTGCACACAGGGAAATCCGGTCTTGTGTTCCGGTGAACTTTTTATTAAACTCTGGTTTAAACATAAAGCAAACCTTGAATGCAAAGGAACCGTTCCCTGACATGCGCAGTTTTCCGGACACCCTGGTGACGATCATAAAAAAAAGTGACCTGAATATCAACCAGATCAGCATGATATCCGGTATTTCCAACACATATCTAACCAAACTGCTCCGGCACCGGATCAACCATCCGGGCAAGGACAAAATCGCTTCGGTGCTGCTGGCCCTGAACTTCACCATCACAGCCATCAATGATGT
>JAABTO010000090.1 GCA_011389835.1 Desulfotignum sp.
AAAACAGACTGCCTGTTTCTGGATTCAGATGAGGCCACAGCTGAACAGCTGCAGTTTATCAAGCGGATCAAGGCACTGACCGACACGAACACAGAGGAGGTGGCAAAAGATCTGGATGATCCGGATTTATTCGAGTTCCGGATCAGGGAACCGGTAAGCCCCTATGACACCGAGATCCAGATCCCGGAAAAATTCGCCCATGTCAACCTGGAACAGGTGGCCGCAGCGGAAAACCGGGTGGAAGAGCTGCTGGCGGTGCTCAAAAAGGTCCATCCCTGGTCATCTTTGCATTATGGGTTGACCGCCGTGGATGTGATCCAAAAACTTTACATGGAATGGATTCCCAGATATCACGGGCCGGCAACGGAAATCCAGATCCTCTCCCCGATGACCAGGGGGTCTTTGGGCACGGTGAGCCTGAACCGGGTGATTCAGGCGACCGCCAATCCGCCGGCACCCGGAAAAGCCCAGATTACCTTAGGCCAGCGGGTGTTCAGAAAAGGGGACCGGGTCATCCATCGGAAAAACAACTACGAATTGAACGTATTCAACGGTGATATCGGCATCATCACCGCGATTGATGCCGCCGATCTGACCCTGTCGGTGGCGTTTTCTTCCGGCACACCGCCGGTGCAGTACCGCCAGGCCGATATTCTGGAACTGGATCTGGCCTATGCCGTGACCATTCATAAATCCCAGGGGTCGGAATTCGAGGCTGTGATCATCCCGGTGATGACCCAGCACTTCAAGATGCTGTTCCGCAACCTGATCTATACCGGCATCACCCGGGCAAAAAAACTGGCCGTGTTTGTGGGTACCAGAAGGGCACTGGCCATGGCCGTGAAAAACCAGGATATCTCAAAGCGTCAGACCGCCCTGGCGCAGTTGCTCATGGATGAAGCAATCAGATAACCTGATGAAGGCGGATGTGTCGCGGTAACCTATCGTATCAAAAACCCTTTTTTCTCCAGAAAGACCTTTATGTGGGGACGGATGACCTGGCTGGTAAAGTCCGCCATCACCCGGGTCCAGGTGCGGTTTTTAAGTTCTGGCGCACGGGTTTCATAATAGGCCTGGATAATGTCATCATAGGCATTAAGGAACTGTTCATTGACGGTTTCGGGAAACCGGTCCTGATGAAACACCATGTCCAGGGGAAGCCGGGGTTTGGGCTCGGGGTCATCATCCGGATATCCCAGGCACATGCCGAACACCGGGTACGCGTGTTCAGGAATGTGCAGGTCCGGGGCCACGGGTCTGTCGGAAAATTTCCGGATGGACCGGTGGGCGGACAAAGATTCCAGTACAGGGGTCATACGGTTTCCTTTTTCGTCATGAGTTTTTCATGATTCGTCTTGTTGGTTCAGTAGATTCCTGCATCGCATCCCGCGGCAATGGTCATGCCCAGTTCCTCGCACCTGGTCAGTACGTCATCGGTGATACGCCCTTTGGCCACGACCGGTTCGTATACCTTTTTCAGGGGATAGCCCAGAGCGATCCGTTCAATGGAAACCAGTGCCCCGGTGCCGTCATTGCCGGCGCTGATGAAAGCCACATACGGTTTTTTGAAAATCTTTTTTGATTTTCTGGCCGGATAATAGGTCCGGTCAAAAAAATCCTTGACCTGCCCGGCCATATATCCGAAATATTCCGGTGATCCAATGGCCAGTCCGCTGCATGACAAAAGATCTTCCAGGGTGGCGAGATGTGCCGGTTTGAGAATGGCGGTGACATTGTCAACCGACTCAATTCCTCTGACAACGGCGTCTGCCATATGCCGGGTGTTGCCGGACTGGGAATGATAGATGATCAGGATGGTTGCCATGGAATGGTCTCCTGCCGGGCCTTGGTGTTAATTTATGTTTTCATAGCATATCGTGCCATACGAATCCATCATGTCGAGAAAAAATATTTCCTGCTTGACCTTGGGTGAGTATCTGTTAAAACCCTATGATGCAGGGCGATGGGGGTATGTCTGTATATGCGTGTTGAATGAAAAACAATAAAAGGTTTCAGCGGAAGCTGAAACCTTTGAAGTTGGTGGCTGGGTGACTAGGATTCGAACCTAGATTGACGGAGTCAGAGTCCGTAGTCCTGCCATTGGACGATCACCCATCAGGATTGAATGACCGGGTTTTTACAACATAGGTCCCGGGGTGTCAAGGATTTTCTGGAGATCCGGCATAAATCGGAGGAATGAATCATGAGCGATCAGACAGATCAGATCTGTGATGAAAAAATAATGGGGCTCAAGGCCGGGTTGAAGAAATTGAAAACAGTGATCGTGGCTTTTTCCGGCGGGGTGGACTCTGCTTTTCTCCTGGCAGTGGCGGCCCGGTCCGGTCTTGAGCGGTTGATGGCGGTGACGGTGGATTCCGCATTTGTGACCCGGGAAGAGATTCAGAGGGCCCGGCAGACGGCAGCGGATCTCGGGGTGGAGCATGAGGTGCTGGAAGTCGATATCCTGTCCTGTGAAAAGGTGACGGTCAACTCACCGAAGCGCTGTTATCACTGCAAAACCGAAGTGTTTTCCCTGATACGGAAAACAGCGGATCAGGCCGGAATTAGTCATGTGCTGCATGGGGTGAATATGGATGATTTGAGCGATGATCGGCCCGGCCTGAGGGCGGCCGAGGAGCTGGGGTTTTTGGCCCCCCTTTTGGAGGCGAATTTTTCCAAACACCAGATCCGCTCCTGTTCCAGGCAGATGGGCCTGACCACCTGGAATCTGCCGTCTCAGTCCTGTCTGGCAACACGCATACCGTTTTTTGATGCCATCACCAAACAGGCCTTGAGCCGCATTGAACAGGCAGAACAGTTTGTCCGGTCTCTGGGGGTTGCCCAGGTCCGGGTACGGTGCCATGGGAATCTTGCCCGCATCGAGACGGATGCAGCTGACTTCGGGGCCATCGTGGCCCATCGGAAATTGATATCAGAGACGCTCAAGGGAGTTGGTTTCAAATTTGTGAGCCTGGATCTGGATGGATATCGCACCGGCAGATGAATCTTTACATGAGAAAAAAGGAATGAGACCATGAAATATTCTCAGGCCCATCCGGGACGGGTTTTTGTGATCCGTCTGGAAGACGGGGAGGTGATCCATGAAACCATTGAAGCTTTTGCCAGGGAACAGGGTATCCGGGCAGGCTCTGTGTTGGTGCTGGGCGGGGCGGACCAGGGCAGTGTGCTGGTGACGGGCCCGGAAAAGGACCGGCAGTTTCCCATCACTCCCCGGATCCACATGCTCAATGGGGTCCATGAAGTGACCGGCACCGGCACCCTATTTCCGGATGAAACCGGTCATCCGGTGCTGCACATGCACCTGGCCTGCGGCCGGGGGGACGGGGCCGTGACCGGTTGTGTCCGCAAAGGCGTGAAGGTCTGGCAGGTGATGGAGGTGATTCTTCATGAGTTGACCGGAACCACCGGGATGCGCAAAACCGATGAAACCACCGGGTTCGCCCTGCTGGTTCCGTGAAAAAATGGATGATCATTGACAGAGAGGAAATTTGAAGCAGGACCGCCCCGCTGATGAAGACGGCCCCTGCTTCAGAAATGGGTTACCGGGCCTGAATTTCCAGGTGGTTGAAAAAAAAGCTGATTTCAAACGCGGCGGTTTCGGGCGCGTCAGAGCCGTGCACCACGTTTTTTTCAATGTCAGTGGCATATTCGCGGCGGATGGTGCCTTCTTCCGCCTCTTTGAAATTGGTGGCCCCCATGATTTTGCGGTTTCTGGCAATCACATTTTCGCCTTCCAGCACCATGACCACGATGGGACCGGACGTCATGAAATCAGTGAGGCTGTTAAAAAACGGGCGCTCTTTGTGGACCGCATAAAATCCCTGGGCCTGGGATTTGGTCAGCTGGAGCATTTTCATGGCAGCGATTTTGATACCTGCGGCTTCAAAGCGTTTGATCACTTCGCCGACAATGTTTTTGGCCACCCCGTCAGGTTTGATAATGGACAGTGTTCTTTCCACGGTAGATTTTTTCCTTTCTTGAATTGTTTTCATGGGTTACAGGCAGACAGGATCAATGGCTGATGGCGCTGTGGTTCGGGTCCTGTCAGGAACAATCTGTATGAATCAGGGTGAGACGCTACCATATTTTTACCCGGCAAGTCAATATGGCGGTATGGCGGTTGTTTAAAAGAATTCTTGACAATAAAAAATTAATGCACTATTAGTTTGTTAGTTATCCAAAGATACCAGCCCACAGTCTGAATGTTTCATACCTGTTTCATTTGAAAAGTCCAGACATCAAAGGCATCCTGCAAAATCCACTGATTCTTGCCATAAAAATGAAAAACTGAAAATATGCCGGGAAAAGAAAAAAACAACAACAATTCGGGAGCGCGAATGAATCTTGTAGAACTCAATAAAATGAAGATCAGCGAGCTGACCAGGCTTGCAAAGGAAAACAATATCAAAGGGATCGGCGGTCTCAAGAAACAGGAATTGATTTTTGCACTGCTGCAGGCCAATATTGAAAAAAGCGGTCAGATTTATGGAGAAGGCACCCTTGAGATTCTACCGGACGGGTTCGGCTTTCTCCGGGCGCCCGGTTACAATTATTTGCCCGGTCCGGATGATATTTATGTGTCTCCTTCACAGATCCGGCGGTTTAATCTGAGAACCGGGGATACCATTTCCGGCCAGGTCCGGCAGCCAAAGGATTCAGAACGGTATTTTGCGCTTCTCAAGGTGGAAGCCGTCAATTTTCAGAGCCCGGAAGTGGCGGCGGAAACCATTTTATTCGACAACCTGCTGCCTCTTTATCCTGAACGGAAGATGAATCTCGAAGCGGAATCCGACAACTATTCCATGCGGGTTATCGATCTGATGTCCCCCATCGGTTTCGGCCAGAGAGGGCTGATCGTCTCCCCGCCCAAGGCCGGAAAGACCATGCTGCTTCAGAACATTGCCAACTCCATGATCAAGGCCCATAAAAGCATCGTGCCCATGATCCTGCTCATTGACGAGCGCCCCGAAGAGGTCACGGACATGACCCGGTCCGTGGATGCGGAGGTCATCAGCTCCACGTTTGACGAGCCGGCGGAACGGCATGTACAGGTGGCGGAGATGGTGATTGAAAAAGCCAAGCGGATCGTGGAGCAGGGTCATGACGTGGTGATTCTCCTGGACTCCATCACCCGGCTTGCCAGGGCCTACAATGCGGTGATGCCCCCGTCCGGAAAGATTTTGTCCGGTGGTGTGGATTCCAATGCCCTGGACCGTCCCAAACGGTTTTTTGGGGCGGCCCGGAATATTGAAGACGGCGGCAGTCTGACCATCATTGCCACGGCCCTGGTGGAAACCGGCAGCCGTATGGATGAGGTGATTTTTGAGGAATTCAAGGGTACCGGCAACATGGAACTGGTCCTGGACCGGAAACTGGCGGACAAACGGGTGTTCCCCGCCATTGACATCAACCGGTCCGGCACCCGGAAAGAGGAACTGCTTTTGGATCCCATGATATTGAATCGGGTCTGGATCCTGAGAAAACTGCTGTCCAGTTTAAATTCTGTGGACAGTATGCAGTTTTTACTTGAAAAAATGCAGGGAACAAAGGATAATAAAGAGTTTCTTGAATTAATGAATTCATGAACTATATTTTTATACGAATCAGCTGTCTGAATTCAACGGCAGTTGCAGCAAGGAGTGACAGAAAAAATGAAAAAAGAAATCCATCCCAGATATGCCCAGACCACTGCAACCTGTGCATGCGGTGCCACATTTGAAGTGGGCTCCACCCGGGAAAATATCAAAGTGGAAATTTGTTCACAGTGCCATCCGTTTTTTACCGGAAAGCAGAAACTGGTGGACTCTGCCGGCCGCATTGACCGGTTTAAAAGAAAATATGCCAATTTTGATGCCAGCAAACTGGTATAATTTTAAAATCAGTGAAGTGTTGCAAAAGGGGGTCTGTCGCAGGCACCCCTTTTGGGTTTTTGCGCCATGATTGAAAAATTAAAAGGCATTGAAGAACGGTATGTCAAGCTCGAACACCTCCTGAGTGATCCCGAGGTGATCAAGGACCAGACCAAATACCAGAAATATGTCAAGGAGCACGGGGAACTCAACCGGATTGTCCCGGTTTTCAGGACCTATGAGCAGGTGCGGGCTCAACTGGAAGAAGCCCGGGAGCTGTTGAAGGACCCGGACCCTGACATGCGCGGTATGGCCAGAGAAGAGATCGCCAGTCTGGAAAAAAAGGCAGAAACCCTGACATCAAAACTCAATGTGCTGCTCATGCCCAAAGATCCCAGAGATGACAAAAACGTGATCCTGGAAATCCGGGCCGGGACAGGCGGCGAAGAAGCCGGGATCTTTGCCGGAGATCTTTTCAGAATGTATTTTCGGTATGCGGAAGCCAGAAACTGGAAAATCGACATTATTGAGAAAAACGATTCCAGTGCCGGCGGATTCAAGGAGATCGTCTGTCTGGTTCAGGGCAAAGGCGCGTTTGGCGCATTCAAGTATGAAAGCGGCACCCACCGGGTGCAGCGGGTACCGGAAACCGAGACCCAGGGCCGGATACATACCTCCGCGGTGACTGTGGCGGTACTGCCTGAAGCCGAGGATATCGACATTGACATCAATCCGGCGGACATCAAAGTGGATGTGTTCCGGGCGTCCGGTCCGGGTGGCCAGTCGGTTAACACCACGGATTCGGCTGTCAGGGTCACCCATATCCCCACCGGGGTGGTGGCCACCTGTCAGGATGAAAAATCCCAGCACAAGAACAAGGCAAAGGCCCTGAATGTGCTTAAATCCCGTATTCTGGACGCAAGAGTGCAGGAAGAGGAAGCCAGACGGGCGGCGGATCGCAAAGGCCAGGTGGGAACCGGAGACAGAAGCGGCCGCATCCGGACGTATAATTTCCCCCAGGGGCGAATGACCGATCATCGGATCGGATTGACCCTGTATAAACTGGACAGCATCATGGAAGGGGATATCCAGGCCATCATCGATGAATTGAAAACCTTTCACCAGGCTCAGGCATTGCAGGAAAACCGCACCTTTGCATAATGGAGTGGACCGTATTCAAACTGATCTCCTGGACGGAGTCCTATTTCGCCCGACACCGGATTGACAGTCCCAGGCTGACTGCGGAAATTCTGCTGGGATTCTGTCTTGGAATCCGGCGCCTGGATCTGTATCTGCAGCATGACCGCCCTCTGGAAAAGCAGGAACTGGCCCGGTTCAAAACATTGATCCAGCGGCGCAAAAACCGGGAGCCGGTCGCCTACATCACCGGTGAAAAAGGGTTTTACGAATCCAGTTTTCAGGTGAGGCCGGGCGTACTTATCCCACGGCCGGACACAGAAACACTTGTGGAAAAGACTCTGGCCGTTCTGGCTGAAGATGTTCAAAAGCCCTCAGTGATTCTGGAACTGGGGGTGGGGTCCGGTGCGGTTGTCATCTCTCTTGCAAAAGCGCATCCCGGCGCTCTTTTTTTTGCCGGTGATATTTCCCGGGTCGCCCTGGATACGGCCCGGAAAAATGCCGATCGGGAAAAGAAAATCGGAAAGATCCATTTTTTCAATGGTTCCTGGTTTGATCCACTGGTTCCCCGCCCTTTTTTTGATGTCATCGTTTCCAACCCACCGTACATTCCCGGCAGCCACATACCGGGGCTGGCGCCTGAGATCAGAGATCATGAGCCGATTACGGCCCTGGACGGCGGGGATGACGGTCTGGATTGTATCCGTAAGATTCTTGTCCGTGCCGGTGAGTTCCTGGTCCCCGGCGGGCACCTTCTGATGGAAATGGGGTTTGATCAGAGAGCTGAATTGACGGCGCTGGCAATGAATTTTCCTGAATTTGACACCTTTGATTTTATTCAGGATCTGGCCGGTCAGGACCGGGTCGTGCATTTTAAAAAAAAAATTGATTAATTTTTTTTTTTTTGATATAGATGGTAGGATTTTTTAACACAAGCGTTTAACACACACATCCATGGACCCGGTATCGGGTGCTTTTCACAAAGTTGATACCCGGGAATGAAATGGATGAAGGACTTTAAAAACCATTTAGATTGATCTGGAGAACCAATGGCCTACATTACCATTAGAGAACTGCTGGAAGCCGGTGTTCATTTTGGACACCAGACCAAACGCTGGAACCCCAAGATGAAACGATATATTTTCGGGGCCAGAAACGGAATTTATATTATCGACCTTCAGCAGACCGTGAAACTGTTCAAGGAAGCCCATGATTTTATCAAGGGCATTGCTGCCGACGGCAAGGATGTTTTGTTCGTAGGAACCAAGAAGCAGGCATCTGAAGCCATTTATGAGGAAGCCAACCGGGCGGAGATGTTCTATGTGGAAAACCGGTGGCTGGGCGGCATGCTCACCAACTTTCAGACCATCAAAAACAATATCAACCGGTTTCATTTTCTCAACTCCATTGAAAATGACGGCACCCTTGAAAACTATCCGAAAAAAGAGCAGTCCAAAATGCTCAAGGAAAAGGAACGGCTGGAATTTGCCATCGGCGGTATCAGCAACATGAAACGGCTGCCGGCAGCCATTTTCATTATCGATCCCAAAAATGAAGCCATTGCGGTCAAAGAGGGAAAACGGCTGGGCATCCCTATTGTGGCGGTGGTGGATACCAACTGTGATCCCGATGATATCGACTTTGTTATTCCGGGCAATGATGATGCCATCCGGTCCATCCGGCTGTTCACCTCCCGCATTTCCGATGCGTGTATCGAGGGGCGTCAGATCTATGAGGAAAAAATGCAGGCCCGGGCCGATGGCGAAAAAACCGAAGATTCGGATACAGGGGATCAGAAAGCGGGCATCGAAGTGGTGTCAGACGGCACGGACGGCCCTGTTGTGGAAAAGATCAAACGCAAGACAGCACCTGCTGAGCCTGTGGAAGAAACAACTGAAACTGAATAATGACAATTTAATAGGAGCAAAACAATATGGCTGATATTTCCGCAGCAATGGTTAAGGAACTGCGCGAGGCAACCGGATCCGGTATCATGGATTGCAAACGGGTGCTGGCAGAAGCCGACGGCAATATGGAAAAGGCGATCGATCTGCTGCGCAAAAAAGGGCTGGCCAAGGCGGCCAAGCGGGCGGGACGGTCCACTTCCGAAGGAATTATCTATTCCTATATTCACACCGGTGCCAAACTGGGCGTGCTGGTGGAAGTGAACTGTGAATCCGATTTTGTGGCCAAAACCGATGACTTTGTTGAATTTGCTAAAAACATTGCCATGCATATCGCTGCTGCAAACCCTGCCGGGCTGACCCCGGAAGATGTGGATAAAAGCGTGGTGGAAAAAGAGCGCGAAATTTTCAGGGCTCAGATGCTGGAAGAGGGCAAACCGGAAAACATCATAGACAAGATCGTGGACGGCAAGGTGGAAAAGTTCTACAAGGAAGTCTGCCTCATGAGCCAGCCCTATGTCAAAGACCCCCAGAAAACCATTGAAGAGTTTTTAAAGGAAACCATCGGCAAGATCGGTGAAAATGTCCAGATCAAACGGTTTGCACGTTTCCAGATAGGAGAATGACGCTTGGATATGACGCCGGAGTTCAAACGGATTCTGATCAAGCTGAGCGGAGAGGCCCTGATGGGAAATCAGGGCTTCGGCATCACCCCGGAGATGATTCATTATGTGGCCGGGGAAATTGCCAAGGTGGCCCGTCTCAATGTCGAGGTCAGCATTGTGGTGGGCGGCGGCAACATTTTCAGAGGGGTCGCCGGCAGTTCCGCGGGCATGGACAGAAGTTCTGCTGACAATATGGGAATGCTGGCCACGGTGATCAACTCCCTGGCATTGTGTGACGCGCTTGAGAAATGTGGTGTGCCCACCCGGGTTCAGTCCGCCATCCGCATGGACCAGATCGCTGAACCGTTTATCCGGAGAAAGGCCATCCGCCATCTGGAAAAAGGCCGGGTCGTGATTTTTGCTGCCGGCACGGGCAATCCGTATTTTACCACGGATACGGCCGCCGTGCTCAGGGCCCATGAAACCCTTGCCCAGATTCTGTTCAAGGCCACCCAGGTGGACGGGGTCTACGATAAAGACCCGGTGGTTCATGAGGATGCAGTGATGTTTGATGAGCTGTCCTATATGCGGGTGATCGAAAAACAGCTTCATGTCATGGATATGACCGCCATTTCTCTGGCCATGGAACATGACCTGCCCCTTCAGGTGTTTGATCTGCACAAGGAAGACAACATTCTCAAGGCGGTGCTCGGCCAGGAAATCGGCACCCGGATAAAATAATCTGTCGACCCCTAAATCAAGGTAACCTCTTATGATCAATGAAGTGATTGAAGAAACCAGGGACCGGATGGAAAAAACACAAAAAGCCTTTGTCAAAGAAATGGCAAAGGTTCGTACCGGCAGGGCATCCCAGTCCATGCTGGACAGTGTGAAAGTGGATTATTACGGCACCCAGACCCCACTGCCCCAGATGGCGACGGTATCCATACCCGAGAGCCGGTTGATAACGGTGAAGCCGTGGGATATCAGTGTGATCAATTCGGTGGAAAAAGCCATCCTCAAGGCCAATCTCGGGCTGACGCCATCCAATGACGGCAAACTGATCCGGATCTCCATACCGCCTTTGACCGAGGAACGCAGAAAAGACATTGCCAAAAACGTTTCCAAAATATGCGAAGATTACAAGGTGGCAATCCGGAATATCCGGCGCGATTCCAATGATATGCTCAAGGAGCTTCAAAAAGATGGAGAGATTTCCGAAGATGACAGCTTCAAGTCTCAGAAGCAGGTCCAGGAACTGACCGACCAGTATATCCAGCGGCTGGATGATATCTTTGCCGAAAAAGAAAAGGAAATCCTTGAAATCTGACGATCTCCATGCTCTCGGCCTGGATCCGGAAAGACTGCCGGTCCATGTGGCAGTGATTATGGACGGCAATGGCCGGTGGGCAAAAAAACGGTTGCTGAACCGGGTCAAGGGTCATGAAAAAGGTTCGGAAAGCGTCAGAATCCTGGTAAAAGCCTGCAGAGAACTTTCGATTCCTTGTTTGACCCTGTATGCGTTCTCTACGGAAAACTGGGCCAGACCCCCATCGGAAGTGTCGGCGCTCATGCAGTTGTTAAAAAAATTCCTGTCGTCTGAGCGCGATGAAATGAAGAAAAACGGCATCCGCCTGAACGTGCTGGGCCAGCTGGAAAAACTGCCGGAAGACGTTCAGAGGGCGGCCAGGGAAACCATGGACGCCACCGGCAGCAACACCCAGATGACCCTGAACCTGGCATTGAGTTACGGCAGCCGGCAGGAGATCACGGATGCGGCAAAGATCCTGGCCGGGAAAGTGAAAACCGGCGAATTGACCGTCGATGAGATCTGTGATCAGGTGATATCCGATCATCTATATACGGCCGGTATCCCGGATCCGGACCTGGTTATCCGGACCTCGGGGGAATTTCGGCTGTCCAATTTTCTGCTCTGGCAGTCCGCATATGCGGAGCTTTTCATCACTCCCACCCTGTGGCCGGATTTTACCAGATCGGAATTTATTGATATCCTAACCCATTACCAGAAAAGGGACCGACGGTTCGGTAACGTGGAATGCAGCATGCCAAGCGATGGATCACCTCAATAATTCTGGCGCCTTTGATCATCTGGATTCTGATCAAAGGCTCTCCCCTGATTCTGGCCGCACTGGTATCAGTTGTGGCCATGTCCGCCAACCGGGAATACCTGCGCATCATTTTTCACTCCGGTGACACAACAGTTTCCTGGATGGTATCCGGGGCATCTTTTTTGACCTGTGTTTTTCTGGTGGTTGCCGCCGCTTTTGGTTCCTGGCCGGGAATGATTCTGGTATTGCTTTTGAACCTGGGATTATTGGCGTTATTTGTCCTGTTCCGGTTTGCCGAATCAGATGACCTGTTCACCACCATTGCCAGGCAGATGCTGGGGGTTGTCTATATTCCTCTTTCCCTGTCGCTTCTGTTGCTTGTCCGAAATATGGAACAGGGCGTACTCTGGATTTTCTGGCTTTTGATCGTTTGTTTCATGAACGATACCGGCGCATTTTATTCCGGAACATTTATGGGAAAAAGGAAACTGGCGCCCCGGATCAGCCCCAAAAAAACCATTGAAGGCTCGGTTGGCGGTATTGCAGCTTCCATGACCGTTGGGCTGGTGTTATCTCTGGTGTTTTTCAAGTCACCCGTTCTGGCCTTGATAATGCTGCCTTGTTCGTTGCTCATTGCCGTTGCCGGGCAGGCAGGGGATCTATTTGAATCCGCACTGAAACGGGCATCTTCGGTCAAGGATTCAGGCCGGATTCTGCCGGGCCACGGCGGTATGCTGGACCGGATCGACGGCCTGCTGTTCGCCATCCCGGTACTTTACGGCTATCTGCTGGCGGTAAGATGATAAAACATCTCTCTATCCTGGGAGCCACCGGCTCCATCGGCACGTCTGCTTTAGACATTGTGCGCATGCACCCGGACCGGTTTCAGGTCAAAGCGCTCACCGCCGCCAACAACCTGCCGCTGCTGTGTCGTCAGATCAAGGAATTTTCGCCGGAAATGGTGGCGGTGCTGGATGAGGCCAAGGCACGTCAGCTGGCTGAAATGACAGGGCCGGGTACAGGAATTCGTATTTTGTTCGGGCCTGACGGGTATAAAGCCGCCGCTGCCTGGAACGGGGTGGATACCGTGGTGCTGGCCATGGTGGGCGCCGCCGGACTGGCACCGGCCCTGTCAGCCATTGATGCCGGAAAAGACATTGCCCTGGCCAACAAGGAAACCCTGGTGATGGCCGGAGACAT
>JAABTO010000091.1 GCA_011389835.1 Desulfotignum sp.
CATTGGTTAGCGGGGATCGGTATGGTCTTTAATCAATGGAAATTTTTCGATGAGTTTCAGGTTGACCGGTTCAGGAACCATGTCTGAAACATTTGCACCGAACTGGGCCGCTTCCTTGATGATGGAGGAAGAGGTGAAAATCCACCGGAGTCCGGTCATCAGAAAAACCGACTGCACGTCTTTGTGCAGTTTCCGGTTCATCAGCGCCATCTGAAATTCGTTTTCAAAGTCGGAGATGGCCCGCATGCCCCGGATGATCGCCACTGCATGCTTCATTCTGGCATAGTCCACCAGCAGGCCGTCAAATGCATCGACTTTTAATGCATCATTGCCGTTAAAGCTCTTTTGGATCATTTCCAGACGCTCTTCAATCGAAAACAGATGTTTTTTGCCCGGATTCCTGAGTATGGCAACGATCACCTCATCAAAAATTTCTAAGGCCCGCTGGATCACATCCACGTGACCATTGGTCAAGGGATCGAATGATCCCGGGTAAATGGCGATTCTGCTCTTGGAAACACGGCCTTTTTTCATACAATATCCTGGGTTCTGGTTAAAAATGAAACAGTGGTCCTTGAGTATTTTTTTTTTCGAAAAATGTCAAGCCCGGCCAGTGGCCGGGACAGGGTTTCCTCGGTGGCATGTTCGGCAACGATGATGCCGTTTTCAGACAACAGTGGGGATAAATGGTGATGTTCAAGGGTTTTGGCCACATAATCCCGGCCATAGGGCGGGTCCAGAAAAATCAGGTCAAAGCATCGGTAGGCCATGGCCGGATCGGTCCAGGGAGCAAACAGATCCTGCCGGATCAGGGAGGTCTGTTCCCTGAAGCGGCACCGGTCGATGTTCTGACGAATCATCTGGCAGGCGGTTTCGGATATGTCCACAAACACGGCATGGGCAGCCCCCCGGCTCAACGCTTCCAGGCCCAGTGCGCCGCTTCCGGCAAACAGATCCAGCACATGTGCATGCCTGACCCGGGGTCCCAGAATGTTGAAAATCGTTTCCCTGATCCGGTCCGATGTCGGCCGGATATCCAGGCCTTTGAGGGGGACAAGTTTCCTGCCCCGGCAGGCGCCGCTGATAATTCTCATGACCAAAATAGCTTCAGTTCAGTTTCTTTTTGATGTAGCGGGTGCTGGTGCCGATGGCTCTGGCAGCCTCGTTTACATCTCCCTCGGCCTGTGCCAACTTGTGCCGGAGATATTTTTTTTCAAAAGCGGTTCGTGCCTGTTCCAGACTGTCTATGGCAAACAGTTCTCCCGGATCGGATCCCGGGTCCGTCATGCTCTGCAAATGATAGGGATGCGGCAGATGAGAGATATCAATATGATTTTCGTGAACCATGATGGACAGCCGTTCCATCAGGTTTTTCAACTCCCTGACATTTCCCGGCCAGGTGTAGCGGGTCAGGAGATCCAGCGCCTCTTTTGACATGGTTTTTTGGGGTGTGGCGGATTGACCGGCCAGTTTGGCCAGAAAGGTTTCCACCAGGACAGGAATGTCCTGTTTTCTGTCCCGCAGCGCAGGCACCTGGATGGGGATGACATTCAGGCGGAAATACAGGTCCTGTCTGAACCGGCCGGTTTCTATCTCCGCAGTGAGGTCTTTGTTGGTGGATGCGATGATCCGGGCATCCATGTGAATGACCCGGCTGCTGCCAATGCGTTGAAAGGTTTTGGATTCCAGTGCCCGCAGGATTTTTGCCTGGGTATTGAGGTTCATGTCACCGATTTCGTCCAGAAACAGGGTGCCGCCGGCGGCCAGTTCGAATTTGCCCATGTTCTTGGAGACGCTATGGCCCAGCACCCCTTTTTCATGGCCGAACAACTCACTGTCCAGGGTTTCTTCCGGAATGGCCGCACAATTGATGATGATAAATGGTTCTTCAGGCCGCCGGCTGAACTGGTGAATGGTTCGGGCCACCATTTCCTTGCCCGTGCCGTTTTCGCCGGTGATCAGGATGGCCGCATCTGTCGGGGCCGCAGCCATTACTTCCTGGTAAAGTTTCTGGACCGCCGGGCTGCTGCCGGTAATGGAATTTTTTTCAATGGTTTTTTTGCGAAGGTACAGGTTTTCTTCTTCCAGTTTTCTGAAATTCAGGGCATTGTTGATGGTGACCATGACCTTGTCGATGGACAGCGGCTTTTCCAGAAAATCAAACGCCCCGGACTTGGTGGCATCCACGGCGGATTCAATGGAACCGTGGCCGGTGATCATCACCACGGGAATATTGGGAAATTTCTGTTTGATTTCCCGCAGGGTTTCAATGCCGTCCATGCCCGGCATCCAGATGTCGAGCAGCACGATATCCGGGGATTCGGTGTCAATTTTTTTTAAGGCCTCATATCCGTTAAAGGCATGAATGACCTCAAATCCATCATCGGACAGAATGCCTGAAAGGGATTCAATGATGGTGGTTTCGTCATCTACGATCAACACAGCCGGATACATAACATGGGTTCCTTTCTTTTTTCAGGATGCCAGCGTTTCTGGCGTCACAATTCACATCAGACAAACGGCAGCTCAATGATAAATTTGGCCCCTGCGGGCCGGTTGTCCTGGACCCGGATCACCCCATTATGGTCTGAAATAATGGAATTGACAATGGCAAGTCCCAGCCCCATGCCGGATTTTTTGGTGGAAAAGTACGGTTCGAACATCTTGGTTTTTTCCATGTCGGAAATGCCTTTGCCGCTGTCGGCGAATTCGATCCTGACAATTTTCAGGATCGGATCAAAAGAGACATCGATGATAATGGTGCCCTGTTTATTCACGGCGGAAACGGCATTGTCGATCAGGTTGATAAACGCCTGCTTCATGTGCTGATGATCCAGTTTCAATGACGGCAGGTTGTCATCGAACCGGGTGAGGAAGGTCACATTTTCCAGTCCGTCCCTGTACAGGTCGATGGTTTCCAGAATGATGTTTTCGATTCTGGCCCGGGTGAAGTTCACATCCGGAAATTTGGCAAAGGCGGAAAACTGGTTGACCAGATTCCGGATCAGGTCCACATGTTTGACAATGGTGTCGGCACAGCTGTTGAAGACCTCGTCATTTATATCTTTGCCGTATCTGCGTTTGAGCCGCTGGGCAGACAGTTTGATCGGGGTCAGCGGGTTTTTCACTTCATGGGCGATGCGCCGGGCCACTTCCCGCCAGGCTGCCATGCGCTGGGCTTTTTCCAGTTCCGTGACATCATCGAACACCAGGACGGCACCGATATTTTTCCCGGAATCGTCTTTCAGAACACTGTAATGCAGGGAAAAATGCTTGGGAATCCCTGAAATGGCTGCGGAAACCGGTATCTGAACGGACTGCCGGCCGGAGCGGACACTTTGTTCGAACAATTTTTCCGCCATGTGAAGATATTCTCCGGCCAGCACCTGTCTGAAGCTGCGACCGGTAATGTGTCTGCCTGTGATGGCCAGCATGGATTCAGCCGCTTTGTTGATGGTGGTAATGATGCCGTCACTGTCGATGGACACAACCCCGGCGGAGATATTTTTTAAAACGATTTCCATGTACTGCCGGCTTTTTTCCAGTTCAGTGTTCTGCTGCCGGAGCATTTCCCGGGAAAGGGCAATCTGTTCTCTGCCGGCGGCCAGCTGGGTGGTCATGGAATTGAACGATTTGATCAGGGTGCCGATTTCATCATCGGTTTGAAATTCGATCTTGTAGTTCAGATCCCCTTCGGTCACACGGCGGGTGCCTTCTGCAAATTTCATGATGGGAACCGTGATGGACCTGGCCAGCTGGAATCCGAACCAGATGGCACAGAAAATGACCAGAAGCGCCACGATGGAAAGGGCGATGTAATAGGACAGCTGGGCTGGTTTCTTGGTCAGTTTCAGTTGCTGATACTCTTCCATGCCGCTAAGGATGGCGGTCAGGTCTTCGGACAGATTTTTGGAAATCAGCGTGGTGATGACAACAAACCCTTCGGCGTTTTCCAGGGGCGCGTCAAAGGGAATCGTGGAGATGGTCCGTAAGAATTCCCCCTGATCAAAGGTCTGGTAAATGGTGATGCTGTCCCGGTCCGGGGGAATTTTTTTGAGTTCAGCTGTGGTGAGAATTCCGAAATACAGATGATCCAGTTCATTGGCTAAGGACAGGCTGACCCGTTTGGCATCCGGGGTATAGATTTCCACGGCATGCCGGTTGAAGGCCCGCTGGACCACCTGGGCATATCGGTTCAGCTCATTGTGATTTTCTTTTTTCAACAATTTTCTGGAATCGATCTGAAACGCGGCCCGTTTGGCAAAAAAAGCGTCTTTGTCTTCGACATATGCATACAGCTGCTGTCCGACGTCCAAAGAGCTTTTCAGGGTCTGTTCCACCGGGGCGTTGAACCAGAAGGCAATGGAATTGGAAATGAACTGGATAGAGAAGAAGAACAGCACCGTGGTGGGCACCAGGGCGAGAATGACAAAGGAGGTGACCAGGCGGGTTTTGAGTTTGGATCCAAAGACGTTTTTCTTCTTTTCATAATACAGTTTGGCCAGGTTACGGAATACCAGAAGAAACAGGGTCAACAGCAGGAGCAGGTTGACGTTGATGAGAATGAACATCACCACGGTGCTGGACAGGGAAATTTCAGAACCCAGTGAGGTAATGCTGCTTTCAATCAGTGTAAGAACCGCCACGGCGGCCAGAATCACAAAAATGAAAACAAACTCTTTTCTGCGCCTGGATTTTTTCTGCCCGGCCTGTTCTGACGCCTGTGTCATAACTGAATCAAAGACACCTAATATGTAAAGTTGATGATATACCAGTCCGTTTTTATATCCCAGAAAGACACGAAAAAGAAAACATAGTGCAGCGCAAAGGGAAGGGTGACCCGGGTCAGTTTCGCCCGGATCCGGACCTGATATTTTTCGCCTTTTACCAGATTTGTCAGCGGGGTCACCACCAGGTTGTCTACCCGGGCCATCCAGTCTCTGGCCTCGTCAAAGGATTTTGTCACCGCCGGTTTTTCTTCTTTCCAGGGCCGGAAAACCGTATATTCCTGTTTCAAAGAATTGTATTTGATGCTGGAGTGAACATCGAGATCGGTTATTTTTTTGTCCAGCCAGGACCCGCCGGTTCTGTACAGAGACACATGAAAGGAAAAAGGGGTGAGAATTCCGTTTTCGATACTCTGTATGATTTTCGGCGGGAATGCGTTTTCCACCTCGAAATAGATGAGCAGATCATCCCGGGTGTTGGCCAGTTTAATATCGGTCAGAATCGGCTGGCTCCCGTCCTTTGCCGTGACCGGACAAGGTGCCGCCAGCTGCAGCACAAAAATGACAATCAGTAAGAGACCTACCGACTTTTGATGGCGCAAAAATAAAGTGTTCATGTGCGGGCCTGTCCCTCGGCAGCCGGCCCGGTTTCCCAGGCATCTCTGGTGTCCAGCAGTTTTTGGATAAACAGGTGATTCAACGTGTGCCCTGATTTGTGGGAGATGATATGACCCTGAATAGACATGCCCAGAAGAGAGAAGTCCCCGAGACTGTCAAGCATTTTGTGCCGGACAAATTCATCCGGATATCGCAGCCCTTCTGAATTCAAAATCCGGTCCTTATCGATCACAATGGCATTGTCCAGGCTGCCGCCCTTGCCCAGGCTGAATTTTTTGAGCAGTTCCAGATCCTGGATGAATCCGAATGTTCTGGCCTGGCTGATCTCTTTTTCAAAATTGTTTTTCGTCCGGTCAAAGGTAATCGTCTGTTTTCCGATCAAAGGATGGTCAAATTCAATGGAACAGGTGATTTTGAAACAGGGGTCCGGCAGCACTTCCACAAATTTGTCCTGATCCTGAATCCGGACCGGTTTTTTGATGATCATGACATGTCTGGGCAGGCGCTGGGGCTCGATGCCGGCTGCTGTGATGGCCCGGGTGAACTCTTTGGCACTGCCGTCCATGATGGGCATTTCATATTCATCCATTTCAACCAGGGCATTGTCGATACCAAGACCGGCAAAGCTGGCCATGAGATGTTCGATAGTGGAGACAATGGCCCCGTTGATACCCAATACCGTGGCCAGACTGGTATCCACCACCCGTTTGAACAGGGCTGGAATATCCTGGGTGCCGGGCAGGTCCACCCGACGGAATTTGATGCCGTGGTTTTCTCTGGCCGGTCGGATTATGATATGGTTCTTTTTTCCGGAATGGACGCCTGTTCCGGAAAGGGCGACGTTTTCTGCCAGGGTCTGCTGTCTGAATGCTGTATGCATCATATCTGTTTTGGTTGTTTCGGTTAAATGTTCTGTAAAAGTCTTTAATTTATACTTGATTTTAAAGTATATGGCAAAACAAATCAGATTTTTCTTTGGTTCAGGGGTGTTTTCTGATAAACACGGAAGAATGACTTGAAATCAGAGAAATATTTCTGAAGGGGAACCGGTGATAGCAAAGACAAGTTCCTGTTCCATTAATGGAATCGATGCCTTTGTGGTGGATGTGGAAGCGGATATCTCCATGGGGCTGCCGGTGTTTCAGATGGTCGGTCTGGCGGAAGCTTCGGTTCGGGAGAGCAAGGAACGGGTCCGGGCCGCGGTGAACAACTCCGGATACAGTTTTCCCATGGACCGGGTGGTGGTGAATCTGGCACCGGCCGATGTGCAGAAAACCGGCTCCGGACTGGATCTGCCGGTGGCCATGGCCATTCTCGGGGCCTCGGGACTGGTTCCATCCGATGTCATGACACCCTATCTGATGTCCGGGGAGTTGTCTCTGAACGGCCGGATCAAACCGGTGCGGGGGATTCTTCCGGTGGCGCTGACCGCCCGGGAACAAGGGTTCAAGGGGGTGCTGGTACCTGCGGATAATGTGGAAGAAGCGGCCATGGTGGATGGCCTGGATATTCTGCCGGTTTCCCGGTTGTCCGAGGTGGTGGAGTATTTTTCCGGGCATGGAAATATCACCCCGTTTGTCCGGAATCCTTTTCATGATCCCAGGATGCTTTCGTCAGATGCGGTCGGAGATCTCTCTGATGTCCAGGGCCAGGCCCATGCCAAACGGGCGATGGAAATTGCCGCAGCCGGCAGCCATCATTTTCTGATGACCGGCTCTCCAGGATCGGGAAAAAGTATGCTGGCCAAACGGTTGACCACTATTTTGCCCGCATTGACCTTTGATGAGATTCTGGAAGTGGCCCGGGTATATTCGGTGGTGGGCGGACTGGAGACCTGGAAAAGGGAATCCGGGCATCGGCCGTTCAGATCCCCGCATCACACCATTTCCGATGCGGGAATGGTGGGCGGCGGTTCCCGTCCAATGCCCGGAGAGATCAGCCTGGCGCATCACGGGGTCCTGTTCATGGATGAGCTGCCGGAATTCAAGAGAAATGTGCTGGAGGTGCTTCGCCAGCCCCTGGAAGAGGGAAAAGTGACCATTGCAAGGGCCGGCATCAAGGCGGTGTTTCCCTGTCAGTTTATGCTGGTGGCGGCCATGAACCCCTGTCCGTGCGGATATCTCTCAGAGCCCGGCAGTACCTGTTCGTGCAGTTTTTCTCAGATTCAGGC
>JAABTO010000092.1 GCA_011389835.1 Desulfotignum sp.
CGGCATCCAAAGACCGGATTTACCGCTTTGTCATGGCGGATAAAAAGATAAAGGGCGCTGTGGTGCATGCCACGCTCATGGTGAATGAAATGAAGGCCAGTCATGAGCTGGGTCCGGTGGAAACCCTGATCCTGGGTCAGGCGTATATTGCCGGGGCCTTGCTGTGCACCACCCTCAAGGGGGATGACCGCATCAGTCTGAATATCGAATGTTCAGGGCCGGTCAAAGGATTGGATGTGGAAGCCAATGGGTATGGAGAAGTCAGAGGGTTTTTGAAAACCCCGCAAATTATTGCATCGGATCCTGCCCAGGCCCGGTCCCTGTCTTTTTTGTTTGGCGCCGGCTTCCTGACAGTGACCCGATACCTGCAGGGCGCTGGGCATCCGTATTCGAGCCGGATTCATCTGGCACACGGGACCATTGCCGAAGATCTGGCTGCATATTTTCTGGAATCT
This sequence comes from Desulfotignum sp., assembly GCA_011389835.1. Classification (GTDB taxonomy): domain Bacteria; phylum Desulfobacterota; class Desulfobacteria; order Desulfobacterales; family Desulfobacteraceae; genus Desulfotignum. Next base: position 456 of record JAABTO010000092.1, read on the forward strand.
GAACAGATACCCACCGCAGTGAATCTCAGTGTCGTGTTCGATGACCACCAGCAGGTGATCGGCGCCGGCGGCATATTTCTTCAGGCCATGCCCGGAGCGGATTCAGAATCAGTGGCGGTTGCGGAAAACATGCTTCGGCAGATCGAGCCTCCGGGTCAGGTTTTTGCCCGGGGTGAATCAGCAGAAAATATGATCATGCATGCCTTTGCCCCTTTGTCTCCGCGTCTGCTGGGTCAGTTCCGGGTAGCATTTTTCTGCCGGTGTTCCCGCAAACGGATGCAGCGGCATCTGAAAAACCTGTCTTCAGATGTGCAGGCCGATATTCTGGAAAACGGCCCCTTTCCCCTTGAGATCCGATGTCATCACTGTAATTCCGTATACCGGTTCACCCGGGAGGACCTTTGCCGGGTTCTGGAAGGATCTTGAAGCGCATGCAGGCCCTTGGAGAAAAAGTTCACGGACGCAAGAGTTTTCCTTGCAAACCATCGCGATTAATTATAAATATCTGTTGCATAACAGCCACGTGACAGCTATATTCAAGCTAAATAGTATAATTTGGGATTTCGGGATATGGATGTGTCCATTATTGTTTCAAGATCTGTGTCCCGGGATACGATAAAAGGGGTTAACCATGTGTAATCATTGCCACGAACATTCCCATTCCCATGTGCCTGAAATTGTTCAGCTCATGCCGATATCCCATCCGCTGTTCGCTGTGTACCAGTCCCCGCAGCCGCCGGCGTTTGCCAGTGAAAAAGGAAAAAACAACATCAGCCTGGTGCCCGTTCTGTTCATGGGACTGATCCGGCACGGGGAAAAAAGCATGGTGGAGGGGTTTTTCGCTTCAGGAACGATTCAGTCGTGCGAGGATGTTGACGGGTTCAAGGGATATGCCGCTTCCCTTGATATCGCTGAAAAGTTGTATGCGTAACATTGACGCTTAAATATAGGAGGATCCATGCACAAATTGTTACAGGACCGCCCGGGAGAGAAGATCATGCTCCTGGGAAACGAAGCCATTGCAAGGGGGGCTGTGGAAGCCGGGGTGGCATTTGCCACCACCTATCCGGGAACCCCTTCGTCTGAAATCTCTTTGAACCTGTTCCAGATGTCTCAGGAAACCGACCTTTACTTCGAGTACAGCACCAATGAAAAGGTGGCGCTGGAAGTGGCGGCGGCGGCGGCCAATTCAGGGCTTCGCACGTTCTGCATGATGAAGCATGTCGGTCTCAATGTGGCGGCGGACCCGCTCATGACCCTGGCGTATGTGGGGGTGACCGGCGGCATGGTCATCCTCAGCGCGGATGACCCGGCCATGTTTTCCAGCCAGAATGAACAGGACAACCGCTATTACGCCAAATTCGGGAACCTGCCCATGATGGAGCCGTCATCCGTGGCCGAAGCCAAGGAGATGATCAAGGATGCGTTCGAGCTGTCCGAGTCCCTGAAACAGCCGGTGCTCATGCGTACTACCACCCGGATCAACCATTCCAACGCCTTTGTCACCTTTGGCGAGATCAAGCCCAGAGACACCCGGGGCCGGTTTGAACGCGATCCCCACCGGTGTGTCACCGTGCCGGCCGTGTCCCGGGGGCTGCATGTGAAGGTACTGGAAAAAATGAAGAACGCGGCCCAATTGTCAGACGACTCATCCTACAATTTTGTTCAGGGAGAGGGATCTTTGGGGATTATCGCCAACGGGGTGAGTTTTTACTATGCCGCGGATGCAGTCAAGGATCTGGGGCTGACCGGCCGGGCAAAAATACTGCGCCCGGGATTTTCCAATCCTTTGCCTGAAAAAATGATCGCTGATTTTCTGGCCGGCTGTGAAAAGGTGCTGATCGTGGAGGAAGGCGAGCCGTTCATGGAAGAGGCGGTCAAGGCCATTGCCCAGGAACGGGGGATCACCATTCCCATCAAAGGCAAGTCCGATGATCTGTTTTCCCGGTTGTTCGAGTTTGATCCGGCCATGGTCCGAAAAAACATGGCTGCATTCTTTAATGTCGCGGTGACGCCCAAAACGCCCGTGGATACATCTGATTTGCCGGAAATTCCCATGCGGCCCCCCAATCTGTGTTCCGGGTGTTCCCATCGGGCCACGTTCTACGAAGTCAAGCAGGCGGCCAAAGAGATGGATGTGATCTGCCCCACGGATATCGGCTGCTACACCCTGGGATTTCTGCCGCCCCTGAGCACCGGGGATTTTGTCATCTGCATGGGATCGTCCGTGAGTACGGCCTGCGGATTCGGCAAAGCCACGGATCAGAAAGTGGTCTCCTTTGTCGGGGATTCCACGTTTTTCCATTCCGGAATCACCGGTCTGGTCAATGCGGTGTTCAACAATCACAATTTTACCCTGGTCATTCTGGAAAACGATATCACGGCCATGACCGGTCATCAGCCCCATCCGGGAGTGGATATGGAACGGTTCGGCCTGTCCGGGTACGGCCGGGTCAATATCGAGCAGCTGGTGCGGGCTTTAGGGGTGGAACATGTCTCCATCATCAAACCGTTCAAAGTGAACAAAAGCATCGACACCATCAAGGAAGCACTGGCCTTCAAAGGGGTGTCCGTGATCATCTCCCAGGAACCCTGCGCCCTGTATGCCAGGAGCCTGAAACTGAAATCGATCCGGCCGTTTGTGGTGACCGATAAATGTGCGGATCACCGGGACTGCATCACCACCATTGCCTGTCCTTCCTTTTACCTGGACAAGGACAACCGGGTGGCCATTGATGCCAACACCTGTGTGGGCTGTGCCGTCTGCGCCCAGATCTGTCCGGAAAACGCCATCCGGCCCCTGAAGCAATAACCCCAAACACAAGGATTTGAATATATGGAAACAACCAGACTGATCATTGTCGCCGTCGGTGGACAGGGCAACCTGCTGGCATCCAAGGTGCTCGGTGAGGCCGCGTTGATTGCCGGGGTCCCGGTGCGGATGAGTGAAATTCACGGTATGGCCCAGCGGGGAGGGGTGGTGGAATCCGCCATTGTATTCGGAGACGCTGAAAGCTCTATCATTTCGGACGGGGAAGCCGATATTCTTTTAGGGTTTGAACCGGCGGAGACCCTGCGGGCCATCAAACGGTGCAACCAAAACACCCAGGTGATCACCAATACCGCGCCAGTGCCGCCTTTTACCGTTTCCGTGGGGCTGGGTACCTACCCGGACGTGGAAGAGATCAAACGACTGATAAAGACCAAGACCGCCGGACTGGTGGCCATTGATGCCATGTCTCTGGCCAGGGAGGCGGGCAGTCCCATGAGTGTCAATATCGTGCTGCTGGGCGCCCTGATCCAGACCGGTGCCCTGGGATTTGACCGGGAGGTGGTGGAAGAAGCGATCAAACGGCGCGTCAAACCCGCGTTCCAGGAGGTGAACCTCACGGCGTTTGACCTGGGGTTCAAGGCGGCGGCCAGTGCCTGATATTTTCGTTCTCAACGGTCCCAACCTGAACATGCTGGGAAAGCGGGAGCCGGACATTTACGGCTCCCATACCCTGGATCAGATCAACCGGGAACTGGCAGCGGCTGCCCAGCCCCTGGGGCTGTCCCTGCATTTTTTCCAGTCCAATCACGAAGGGGCCCTGGTGGATGAAATACACCGGATCTACACCGTATCCCCCGGCGGCGTGATCATCAACCCCGGGGGGCTCACCCACACCAGCGTGGTTCTGCGGGATGCCCTGGCCATGCTGACCTGCCCGAAGGTGGAGGTACATCTGTCCAATATCTACAAACGGGAGCCGTTCCGTCACACCTCCCTGCTCTCGGACATTGTTCTGGGTCAGATTGCCGGATTCGGGCATTTTGGATATCACATGGCCCTGATGGCCCTTCACCGGCATCTGTCTGTGTGATGCCGTGACCGGTCAGGTGCTGATCCTGTGTGCCACCCGGCTGGAAATGGCGGTGTTTCTGGAGCGTCACCCGGTCCGCCGGGCCGGGGAGGCGGCCCCACACTTTCCGATATACACGGGTGCGGATCAATCCTGGGATCTGGCCCTGTCCGGCCCCGGGGGGTTCAATGCGGCCCGGGCTCTGACCGCCTGCCTGGAGCGGTGCCGGCCGAAATTCATCCTTCATACCGGTATTGCCGGGGTGTTTGCCGGTACGGGTATAGACCTGGGGGATGCCGCCGTGGCCGTGACAGAAACCTATGTTCATACGGGGGTGGATCTTTGTCTGGATTCTGATCGCGATTGTTCTTCCATGCGGCTGGATCCCCTGCCCTTTGATCTGATCCCGGAACAGGGCCGGACCCGGCAGGGCATCTATGACCTGGACGCCGACCTGGCCGCGTCCTGTTTCCGGGTCCTGG
>JAABTO010000339.1 GCA_011389835.1 Desulfotignum sp.
TGGATGCCCCCTTTTTCCTGGATCTGGTGGAAGCCGGCCCGGCAGCATCCGCGGGCGTGCTGGAATTTCTGGAAAAAATTTATTTTTGGGCGGCGGCGCCCCTGTCCTCTCCGGGCAGTTCAGCATTGACCTTTGATCTTTCCTGGTACCGGGGAGCGGGAGTGTCATGGTTTGGGCCCCTGGCATTTTTTTTGGTGCAGCCGGCCGTGGCTGTCGCCATGATCCGCGGTCCAAGAAGACTCAAGGCGGTGGCACTGGCCCTTGCCGTCTATGTCTACCTTGTCTGTCTGATCCCTGGGTGGCACCCGGGCAATGTGGTCTTTTTTTCATTTTTCTATGCACTGGCCGGCTTTTTCACTGCTTTTCTTCTGCCCCCCTGGCGCCTGGGGATCAGGGCGAATCAGGGGGTGCAGATCATCTGTCTGCTTGTTCTTGTCCATTCCTGCCTGGCGCTTTAGTCCGGATTGCTCCTTTTCGGCGTTTTCTATTGTTATTTTTGCTTGACTAAAGCGGTCCACCCCTGATACCTGTTTACCTGGTTGTGCAGGCATCAGTGGAGAAATCATATTAAGGACTTCAGGGGTTTTTGAAGCGGTGTTTCTAAAAAGCAAGCGCCGATACCAGTGGTGCAGCAGCACAAAAGGAGTATGCCATGCCGGAATATCGTCTCACCCATGCAGTAACCGATCTCACCGGCAGGGAGTTGCTGGCCGCCGGTACCCGCTTGACTCTGCCGGTCATGCAAAGGCTTGCCGGTGAACACAACACGGCCTTTCCTGTCTGCAACCTGCTGAACTATTATCGGGTGAAGGCCGATATGTTGGATTTTTTAAGAGTGCCTCCCTATGATGTGATTTTTCATGGGGCCGATCGTCAGCAGGCCCTTTTTGATATCGCCGGTGATGTGGTCATGCCTGAGCCGGTGCTGATGTCGCTCTATCATTTTCGTCAACTGGATTTTTACACCTATCGCCACATGCTTCTGGTTTTCGCTCTTTCCATCCTTATCGCCCGGGAACTGATCGATGACCGGGCAACCCTGCTGCAGGAGGTCATGGCCGGTCCCGTCCATGATATCGGCAAGCTGTGCGTGCCGCTGTCCATTCTTACTAAAAAAACGGCGTTAACGCCCTCCGAAATTGTTCACCTGCGGCACCACGCCCTGGCCGGATACGTGCTGCTGACCCATTTTTTCGGTGAACACGAGATCCTGGCGGCCCGGGTGGCCAGAGACCACCATGAGCGCAAGGACGGCAGTGGCTATCCGTTGGGGAATCCCATCGACAACCTGATGATCGACATCATCATGGTCAGCGACATATACGATGCCCTGATATCACCGCGTCCCTATCGCCCCGTGTCCTACGACAACCGTACCGCTCTGGAAGAGATCACCTGCCAGGCCGTGACGGGCAGCATCAGCAAGACCGTGACCCGGGTACTGGTCTCTCTGAACCGTCGTTCAAAACCGCATTACAGCAGCTGCACCCTTTCCAGGGAACGCAGAGGGCTGCCGCCGAAGGACAACGTCTACGGCATCAAGAGCTCAGACAGCGACGATCATTCGTGATAACGTCGACCCAGGTAACAAGATCGAATTGGGAATCATCCTGATGGAAACCGCTCGGGGCGGACCATTGCGGGCAACTACACCTGGTTGCGCTTGTAAAAGTAGATGACCACCAGGAGCCGGGCTTTTTTCTTCCCTAAGCTTCTGCCGGCATGGGGGACGTTGGCGTCAAAATAGGCATTGTCGCCGGGTTCCAGGATCAGGGTCTGGTTGCCGTAGATGAATTCCAGGTGCCCGTCCAGCAGGTACATGCATTCTTCGCCTTCATGGGCGTACATTTTGTGGATCTCGAACGGGGCGTGAATGATGAAAGGTTCCATGTTCTTGCCGGGTTTGCCGCCGGCCAGGACCTCGTAGTCATATCCGGCGAACTGGGGGGTCTCTTCGATGATGGTGCGGTCGCTGGCCCGGGAGACGAAGAGCCGGACATCTTCGGGCGGGGCCACGGTATGGGAGAGAATGGCGGTGACCGATACATCCAGGGCCCCGGCGATGCGGGTGAGGGTGGAGTAGGGCGGGGCTTTTTTGGACCGCTCCACCTTGGACAGATACCCTTTGGTCAGGCCGGTGCGGTGGGCCAGTTCCTCCAGGGTGAGTTTTTTGCGGGTGCGCAGGGTTTTGATGTTTCGGGATATGGTCTGTTCATCCATGATGTCCTCCCGCCCGTTACCTGGGATCCGTGACCCGGGGTAAAATGTTTTCTGCAAACGGGATCGCATATCCTTTGCCGGTGAACTGTGCCATGCAGGCCTCCAGATCTGTGACCGGGTGAAATCCCAGGGAGTGGACCCGGTCGTCCGGCAGATCGGACAGCAGAAAGATGTGGAACCGGTGAACCAGGTCCAGGAGCCGGAACGCCACATAGGACGGCATGTCAAAGGAACGGGTCAGGGCCTGTCCCAGGTCCCGGGGATGGTCCTGAAAGGTCTGCAGGGCCGTGGCAAAGGCGTCATTGCCCACGCCCTGGGTGCATTCAGCCACAAACAGGATGGGGCTGCCGTCTTTGATCACGGACACGGCATTGAATAATGCCTTGGTAGCCTGGTACAGCTGGCCGTCGGTGCGGAACCCGCCCGCAGACACCAGGGCGAACGCCCCTTTCCGGGGTACGGTGACGCAGCAGGACCGGTTCAGGGCCTCGCATCCCCGGTCAAAAGTGGAATGCAGGTCTCCGGCATCGGCATAAAAGATCTTGCCGGTGCCGCCGGCGGCCACGGCTGCATAACATGCGGTTTTGTCCTGTAAAAACAGGTCTGCCGCCTCCATCATGTCTTCATGTACCGGATTGCCGCGGGTCACGGCCTGGCGCACCCGGGGATGGGG
>JAABTO010000093.1 GCA_011389835.1 Desulfotignum sp.
GCAGAAGCCGATGAAAAAGCGAAAATCGACGCAAAGGAAAAAGCCGAAAAAGATGCCGCTGCCAAACGGGAAGCGGAAGAACAGGCATTGCGGGACAAACGGGCCGCAGAAATGGCCAAACACAAAGCAGAGCCTGCGGCTAAAAAGGCCGTGCCCATGACCGCTGCCAAAGAACAGAAAGACATGCTTGAACTCATCGCTGAAAATCTGAACTGGATTCACCGGCGGCAATTTCATTCATAGCAATGGTGGTTTCGGATCCACGGGATCTTGAACACCTTAATTATATTTTGAAAAAACAATATGAGGAGGAACCTCTGATGGCAGAAGTAAAAAAAGCAAAAGCGGCCAAAGAACCCAAACTGGCTGATCCCATTGAAGCATCATACGAAATTTCCACCCAGGAGATGATTGAAAGATCCCACAAGCTCGGGGTTGAAACCATTTTTGATCGGGCTGTGTCCATGAAACCCTGCAACATCGGCATTCAGGGCATCTGCTGTAAAAACTGCGCCATGGGCCCCTGCCGGCTGCCCCTGCCCAAGGGCGGCATTGAAGGCGAGGACACCCGAAAAGGCCTGTGCGGCGCCACCCCCAACACCATTGCTGCACGAAACTTTGCCAGAATGGTGGCAGCCGGGGCAGCAGCCCACTCCGACCATGGCCGTTGCGTGGCAGAAGTGTTCATGTCCGCCGCCAAAAAAGAAACCGAGGCATATAAGATCAAGGATACCCAGAAACTGCTGGCCATTGCACCCCATCTAAACGTGGCGGTCACGGTTGAAGAAGACGGAGAGACCAAGGACCGGGACATCGATGAAATCGCCCTGGAAGTGGCTGAAGTGGCCCTCAATGAATGGGGCAAGTCAGAAGGCGAGCTGCTGTATCTCAAGCGGGCACCCAAATCCAATTATGACAAATGGGAAAAACAGGGGGTGCTTCCCAGAAATATTGACCGGGAAATCGTTGAAATCATGCACCGCACCCACATGGGCGTGGACCAGGACTACAAAAACCTGATCAAACAGTGCACCCGGGCATCTCTGGCAGACGGATGGGGCGGCTCCATGCTGGCCACCGATCTCCAGGACGTGCTGTTCGGCACCCCTACCCCGCTGCAGTCCGAAGCCAACCTGGGCATCATGAAGGAAGATCACGTCAACATCATCATCCACGGCCATGAACCGGTACTGTCGGAAGTGATTGTTGCCGTGGCCCAGTCCGAGGAAATGGTCAATTACGCCAAGGAAAAGGGCGCGGCCGGTATTCAGCTGGGCGGCATCTGCTGCACGGCCAATGAAATGCTCCAGCGGCACGGCGTGCCCACGGCAGGCAACTTTCTGCAGCAGGAACTGGCCATCATCACCGGGGCCTGCGATGCCATGGTGGTGGACATCCAGTGCGTGATGCAGAACCTGGCCAACGTGGCCAAGTGTTTCCACACCAAGCTCATCACCACCCATCCCATTGCCAGAATGGAGCAGGAGAATGTGCTCCACATCGAATTCAACGAACACTATGCCTTGGAAGATGCCACACGCATCGTAAAATTGGCCATTGACAACTTCACGAACCGCGGGTCCGATGTCATGATTCCCCATTACAAAGCCACCCAGATCGCCGGGTTCGGCGTGGAATCGATCCAGTATCACCTGGGCGGTACCTTCAGGGGTACTTATTTTACATTGAACGACAACATCATCAACGGCCGGATCCGGGGTGTGGCCGGCGTGGTGGGTTGCAACAACGCCCGCTCCCGCCACAATGAAATGCACATCAAGGTGTTGAAAGAGCTGATCAAAAACGATGTCCTGGTGCTCACCACGGGCTGCGACGGCATCACCGCGGCCATCCACGGACTGCTCACACCGGAAGCGGCCCAGGTCTACTGCGGCCCGGGTCTGGCGGAAATCTGTGAAACCGTGGGGATTCCGCCGATTCTCCACCTGGGTTCCTGCGTGGACAACTCCAGAATCCTGCTGGCAGCCACCGAGGTGGTCAAGGCCGGCGGCCTGGGCAATGATCTGGCTGATCTGCCCGTGGCAGGCTCCGCACCTGAATGGATGAGTGAAAAAGCGATCTCCATCGGTCACTATTTTGTCACCTCCGGGGTTTACACGGTATTTGGCGGCACCTTGCCCACATCCGGCGCCCCGGTCTTCCATGATTACATCTCCAAGGAGCTGGAAGGCATTTACGGCGGCAAATGGGACGTGGAACCCGATCCCATCAAGCATGCACATCTGATGATCGCCCATATCGACAAAAAGAGAAAAGAACTGGGCATCGACAAGGCCAGAGAGCGTGTCCTGATGGATATGGCGGATCGTCAGAAACTGGAAGCATAATTGATACGGCAAAATGAACCTGTAATAACTATAAATCCTCAACGAAGGAGGAAGAGAAGAATATGTCTAAATTAATCGCATTTGCTGCCATTCAGGGTGGCTACAAAGTGGTTGCACAGGTTGAAGGTGAACTTGAGAGAGCGCTTCAGACCTATGATGCCAGCACCAAAATCGGATTCCCGAATACTGCCTATTATTTACCGGTCATCTATTCACTTACCGGGTTGAAATGTGAAACCCTGGAAGACCTGAAAAAACCCATGGCTTTTGCCAGAAACCTGCTGCCGCCCCATATCAAGCTGAAAAACTGGCTGCCGTACTTGGGCCCCCTTCTGGATGCCGGTATGGCCGGTATCCTCTCTTATGAAGTTAAAGAAGCATTGCGGTATCTCTATGAGCCGGATTTCTACATTGCCCAGGAAGACCCGGATATTGAAAACGGCAAAATCTGGGTAGGCGCCGCAGATGACACCATTTTGCGTAAACGCGGTGTGGAATTTGTGGATGGGTCTGCCCCCGGTTTTGCCGCCATGGTAGGTGCCGCCCCCAACAAAGAAATTGCCAAGATGATCGTGGAAGATTACCAGAAACGGTCTCTGTATATCTTCTGTGCGGCCAACCATAACGGCAAAACCCTGATCCAGCAGTGCCTGGACGCCGGGATGCAGATCGGGTGGAACACCCGTATCGTGCCGTTCGGTCCGGACATCTCCTCGGCCGTGTTTGCCCTGGGGTTTGCCAACAGAGCGGCCATGGCCTTCGGCGGTGTGAAACCGGGTGACTATAAAACCATCCTCAAATACAACAAGGACCGGGTGTTCGCCTTTGTCAACGCCCTGGGGGATGTGGGCACGGAATGGGGCGTGGCCGCAGCCGGCTGCGTCAACTGGGGATTCCCCACCATTGCTGACACGGAAATTCCGGAGATTCTGCCCACAGGTATCTGTACCTACGAACATGTGGTGGCCCCGGTGGCCCACGAAGACATGGTCCAGAAATCCGTGGAAGTCAGAGGACTCAAGGTCCAGGTGTCAGAAATCGACATTCCCTGCGCCTTTGGCCCGGCCTATGAAGGAGAGCGTGTCAGGGGTGCGGACCTGTATGCCCAGTGCGGCGGCGGCAAGACCCAGTGCACCGAGCTGGTGAAAATGGCGGACATGAACAAGATCGAAGACGGCAAGGTGGAAGTGATCGGGCCGGATATCACCGAGATCAAAGAGGGCGGGACTTTTCACCTAGGCATTTTTGTCCAGATCGCAGGCAGGGAATTCCAGGACGATTTCGAACCCATCATGGAGCGTCAGATCCACCATCTGATCAACTATATCCAGGGTATCATGCATATCGGACAAAGGGATATCTCCTGGGTGCGGATCTCCAAGGCCGCCATTGAAAAGGGATTCACCCTCAAGGACATCGGCGTGGTCCTCCATGCCAAATTCCACCAGGATTTCAGCAAAATCGTGGACAAGGTCCAGGTCACCCTGTACACCAAAAAAGAAGATGTGGACAAGATGACTGAAACGGCCAGAGAAAACTACCTGGCAAGAGATGCCCGGGTGGACACCATGCGGGACGAGGATGTGGAGACCTACTACTCCTGCACCCTGTGCCAGTCCTTCGCCCCCAGCCATGTGTGCTCGGTATCCCCGGAAAGAACCGGGCTGTGCGGCGCCTACAACTGGATGGACTGCAAGGCCTCCTTCGAGATCAACCCCACTGGCCCCAACCAGCCCATCGAGAAGGGCGAATGCCTGGATCCCAAGCTGGGACAGTGGAAAGGGGTCAATGATTTCATCTACAAAGCATCGAGAGGGGCTGTCACCCATTACAACTTCTACTCCATGGTGCATGATCCCATGACCACCTGTGGCTGCTGCGAATGTATCGCTGCCCTGCTACCGCAATGCAACGGCGTGATGACCGTAGGCCGGGATTATACCGGAGAAACCCCCTGCGGCATGAAATTCACCACCCTGGCGGGTGTCATGGGCGGCGGGGCTTCTTCTCCCGGCTTTGTGGGCCATTCAAAACACAACATTACCCAGGGTAAATTTATCGTGGGTGACGGCGGGCTGCTGCGCATGGTCTGGATGCCCAAGATGCTCAAAGAAGAGCTCAAGGACAGAATCGTTGCCAGAGGCGAGGAAATGGGTGTGCCGGATCTGTTTGACAAGATCGCCGATGAAACCGTCGGCATCACTGAAGAGGAGATCCTTCCCTTTCTCCAGGAAAAAGGCCACCCGGCTCTGAACATGGACCCCATCGTGGGATAGGAATACACACAAAAGGCGGAGCAGTATTCCACCAGATATCAATCTGCTCCGCCTTACCATATCGTTGTTTAAACTTTTTAAGGAGATTAACATGGCATTAACCGGTATACAAATATTCAAACTCCTGCCAAAGACCAACTGCAAGGAGTGTGGCGTTCCCACCTGCCTTGCGTTTGCAATGAACCTGGCATCGGGGAAAGCGGAACTGGACGCCTGCCCCTATGTGTCGGAAGAAGCCAAGGAACAGCTGGCGGAAGCATCCGCGCCTCCGATTCGGCCCGTGGCACTGGGCAAAGGGGTCCGCAAAACCGCTACCGGCGGTGAAACCGTTCTTTACAGACATGAAAAAACATTTTTCAATCCCGCGGTATTGTCGGCCACGGTGGCATCGGACACGGATCTTTCCGACCTGGATACCAAACTCAAAATTTACAACGCACTCCAGTATGAACGGGTCGGTCTGAACCTGCGCCCGGAACTGCTGGTAGTCAAGGATGCTGGCAATGGTGCGGAAGCGTTTGCCGCCGTTGCCGAAAAAATTGCCAAAGAATCGGAATTCAACCTGGTACTCATGACCGAAGATGCAGCCGTCATGAAGGCCGGCATCGAAAAAGCCGGGTTCAAACGGCCGCTGCTGTATGCAGCCACAAAAAGTAATGTGGATGAATTCGGAGCGCTGGCCAAAGAAGCGGACCTGCCGCTGGCAGTGAAAGCAGAGTCTGTGGAAGCCTTGATGCCGCTGACGGAAAAGCTCACCGGCATGGGCCTGAAAGATCTGGTCATCGATCCCGGGTCCCGGGAAATCAAACAGGCACTGGAAGACCAGGTCGCCATCCGCCGCGCCGCGTTAAAGGCAGGCAACAAAGCCCTTGGATTCCCCACCATCGTGTTCCCGTGTGAAATGGCATCCAACCTGGATATGGAGACATTGATCGGCGCCATGTTCGTGGCCAAATACGGCGGCATCGTGGTCATGTCCGATTTTGCCACGGAGTCACTTTTCCCGCTGCTGCTGGAACGGCTCAATATCTTTACCGATCCCCAGCGGCCCATGACGGTGACCGAAGGCATTTTCGAGATCAACAATCCGGATGAGAATTCACCGGTGCTGGTAACCACCAACTTTGCATTGACCTACTTCATCGTATCCGGTGAAATCGAAGCCAGCAAGGTGCCGGCATGGCTGCTGGTAAAGGATTCCGAAGGCCTGTCCGTATTGACAGCGTGGGCTGCCGGAAAATTCGGCGGTGATGATGTCGGCCTGTTTGTGAAAAAATGCGGTATCATGGACAAGGTCAAAAACCAGGAACTGATCATTCCGGGTTACGCGGCCGCCATTGCCGGGGACGTCGAAGAAGAGCTGCCCGGCTGGACCATTACCGTAGGCCCCAGGGAAGCCGCGCATCTGCCGGCGTTCCTTAAAGCAAAAAAATAATAAACAACGCCGGGGCTGCGGGTGCATGTCCCGGCGTTTCAGTGTCAATACTAAATCAGTAAAAGGACAAGAACATGGAAAACATGATTCTATTTGGTGAAAGCCTGAATGTCATTTCCCGGGTCATCGGAAAAGAGTTCAAGGAGCCGGATCCTGCCAAGCGCAACCCCGTGCCTATACAGGAAGAAGTTGTCCGCCAGAAAGAACTGGGCATGGACTACATCGACATCAACCTGGGACCGGCCAAGAAATTCGGCACCGAACTGATGCCCTGGGTGGTCAATGTCGTCCAGGAAGCAGTTCCGGGCATGCCCCTGCTGCTGGATTCCTCCAACATCGATGCCATCGAAGCCGGCCTTAAAGTGTGCAAACCGGCCGACGCCCCCCACATTATCAACTCCATCATGGCCAGACCGGAACGGTATGAAAAAATGGTGCCCATAGCTGCCCAGTATGAGGCGGATTTCGTAGCCCTGATGTGGGGCCCCGAAGGTCTTCCCAGGGATGAAAACGAACGGGCCGCCCTGGCAGTGGAGCTGATCTATTTTGCCAATGAAGCCGGTATTCCAAACGAAAAAATCTGGGTGGACGGCATTGTCACGCCGGTGAACATTCAGCAGCAGCAGCTCATGAGTCTGCTCAACTTTCAGATGATGCTCGAAGAGATTGCGCCGGGTGCCAAATCCACCTGCGGTCTGTCCAACATCTCCAACGGCCCACCGGAACACCTGCGGCCCATTCTGAACCAGACCTATATGGTCATGCTGTGGAAATACGGCATGAAAGCCGTTATCTCTGATCCTCTGGACAAGCAGCTCACCGCCATTGCCAAAGGCCAGCGCCAGGACATCGTGGACCTGATCTGGGGTATGATGGACGGCAACGTGCCGGATATTGCCGGTCTTGACAAGGAAATGCAAGATTACGCCAAAACTTATAAAGTGATCATGGGCGAAACCCTCTACTCTGATTCATGGCTTGAAATATAGCCGACATTTTTCAGTTTCGTTTCAAAAGCCCCTGTACCGAAATCGTTCAGGGGCTTTCTGATTTTTAAATCATCCGCAACTGTCACGGATCAGGAATGATGAACACATGACACCGGATACGTTCAACAACTGGTTTGAATCCCTGCCTGAGGCGACGGCCGCTTTACTGCAGGCGTTGAATATCAGACCGACCCCATTGATTTCTGCCGGCATTGCCCTGGGACTGATCCTGGTCATTGCTGTGATGACCCATTTTGTTCTGCACAGAGGGCTTCGCGTCTTTCTGGAGCGCCATGCTCAAAAATCCAAAAAAATATGGAAAACCGCCCTGCAGGACGGGCCGCTGTTTCAACGGATGGCGTTTACCGTCCAGGCCTTTTTGATTCAGGTTCAGGCCAAACTGTGGCTGGAGCCGGGAACACTGTCTTTGACCGTCATTTCCCTGGCGACCGAACTGTGGATCATTTTGTTCAGTGCATTGACACTGTATGCCATGCTGGATGCCCTGCTGGAGATATCCCGACTGAACCGGTCATTTCGGGAACTGCCTTTGCGGGGTATTTTTCAAAGCATTAAACTGATCACTGCCATCATGGCGATTGTATTCGGGATATCCGCCATCATCGGCAAATCCCCCGTGATCCTGTTCAGCGGCTTAGGCGCCATGACCGCCATCCTCATGCTGGTGTTCAAGGATCCTATCATGGGGCTTGTGGGAGGGATACAACTGTCCGCCAACCGCATGCTCAGTGTAGGCGACTGGCTGGAGATGCCGAGATACGGAGCGGACGGGGATGTCATCGATATCACATTGACATCGGTCAAGGTCCAGAACTGGGATAAAACCATCACCACCATTCCCACCTATGCATTGATTGCGGATTCTTTCAAAAACTGGCGGGGAATGCAGGAATCAGGGGGCCGGCGGATCAAACGCAGCATCCGTATCGATATGACCAGTGTACAGTTTCTTTCAGACGCGCAGATTGCTTTTTTCAGGAAAGCCGATTTGCTGACCGACTACATAGATGCCCGGCTCAAAGAGATTCACGCCTGCAATACGTCCCGGTCACAGGATCTGACCTGTCCGATCAACGGCCGGCGTATGACCAATCTGGGGACGTTCAGGGCCTATCTGACCGAGTATCTGCGCACCCATCCGAGAATCCGTACGCAAATGACCATGATGGTCCGGCAGCTGGAACCCGACAGCGAGGGCATACCGATCCAGATCTATGCCTTTGCCGACACCACCGCCTGGGTGGAATACGAAGGGATTCAAAGCGACATCTTCGATCATGTGCTGGCCGTGGTGCCGCAGTTCGGCCTGCGTCTGCACCAGACCCCCACAGGTCATGACATCCTTGCCGCAGTAAACTCTTTGCACGGCACAACTGCGGTTTCGACCGAATAATTCATAACCATGGCACTCAACCGGCGCATATCTTTGTTGCTTTCCCCTTTATTTTGTAAAATTCACCCTTATATTCTTCCTTTATAACCCTTTAATAATGGACTGACAGGCATGGAAACTATAAATACTGATGACAACTGGTATTACGTGATTGTTCAGAATCCCGAAACAGCATCTGAAAAATTACTGGGATTCAGTGATGAAAATACCATGAAAAAATTTCTCCCGGCTTTCAAGACCAAACAGGATGCTCAAAAATGTTTTCACATGCTACCCAAGGATTTGTTCAAAGACAAATACGACATCCACGCCATGATCGAAGGAGATATCCTGGCAACAGCTGAAAAAGAGGGGCATCAGGTGTTTCTCCTGGATGAAACCGGACAGATTCTCAAACCGTTAGATTAATCATACAGGAGCTTTTTTCTCATGAGCTTGAAACTGGCATTCGGCGGCAAAGGGGGGGTGGGCAAAACAACCATCACGGCACTCATCGCCCGGACCATTGCCTTACTGGACAAGGACCGGTCTGTCATTGCCATTGACGCGGACCCGGTGGCCAATCTGGCTGCGGCCCTGGGTATCGATGAAACCAGACCCATCACCCCGGTGGCGGAGCTGTCGGATCTGATTGCTGAACGGACCGGCGCCAAACCCGGCACCATGGGCGGATTTTTCACCCTCAACCCCAAAGTGGATGATATTCCGGACCGGTTTTCCCTGGAAAAAGACGGGGTCAAGCTGCTGGTCATGGGCACGGTGCAGCAGGGCGGTTCCGGATGCATCTGTCCGGAAAGCACCATACTCAAAGCGTTGATGAACCACCTGGTTCTGGCCCGCAACGAAGTGGTGGTCATGGACATGGAAGCCGGGGTGGAACACCTGGGAAGGGCCACCTCCGGATCCGTGGATGCCCTGGTGGTGGTGGTGAACCCGGGCAAACGCAGCCGGGTGGCCGCCGACCGGATAAGAAAGCTGGGACAGGACATCGGCATCAAAAACATCATGGTGCTGGGCAACCGCGTGACATCGGAAGCGGACAAGGCGTTGATTCAAAAATCGATGCCCGACTATGAGATTCTGGGGTTTCTGCCGGAGATGGACGAAGTGGTGGCATCGGACCGGAAAGGCACCCGTCCCTTTGACGATCCCGAACAGATCCCTGAACAGGTGATCGCCGTCACCCGGAAGCTGATGGCTTTAGACGTTTCCAGAAACCGGTAAGCCTTTTTTTTGCACATATCCGGCCGGGTCTGTTTTTTCCCCCAGACCCGGTCTCACGCCTCAAGGGCCGCGATGGTGGTGTCCAGCATACGGTTGGCATAGGCCCATTCATTGTCGAACCAGGCCTGGATCTTGATCAAGCGCCGGCCTGACACCCGGGTCTGGGGCAGATCGATCACAGCGGACCGGGGATCATGGTTGAAATCACAGGACACCAGCTGTTCGTCACTGACGCCGAGAATACCTGACAGCGCGTTTTTTGATGCACGAACAAGCAGATCGTTCACCTGCCGGATATCCGTATCCATGTTCACCATCACCGAGATATCCATCATGGACACATTCACCGTAGGCACCCGGATGGCCAGGGTTTCAAACCGCCCGGCCATATGCGGCAGAATCCGGGCAATGCCTTTTTCCAGAGAAGTAGACACCGGAATGATGGACTGCAGCGCAGACCGTGTCTTGCGCAGATCCTTGTTGTACGCGTCGATCACCGGCTGATCATGCATGGCGGAATGAATGGTGGTGGTGGCCCCGCTTTGGATGCCCAGATGGGTATCGAGCACTTGCAGAATGGGAATCAGACAGTTGGTGGTGCAGGAGGCGTTGGAAATCACGGCATGTTCTTTTTTCAATGTGTGGTGATTCACCCCGAACACAATGGTGGCATCCATCTCATCTTTGCCCGGATGGGAATAGATCACCTTTTTTGCCCCGGACAGCAGGTGAAGTTCGGCAGCTTCCCGGTCATTGTAAACCCCGGAGCAGTCCAGCACCACATCTACCCCCAGATCCTTCCAGGGCAGGTTGACTATATTTTTCTCCTGAAACAGATGAATGACATGCTTACCGATGCGCATGCCCTGTCCTGCTTTTTCCACGGGCAGGGGAAACCGGCCATGGGTGGAATCATGCCGGGTCAGATGAAAGATCGTCTCGGTACAGGCGATCTCATTGACGGCCGCCAGATTCAGCATTTGGGAAAATCGGTCGGATTCGTACAAGGCACGGACCACGCACCGGCCGATGCGGCCGTATCCATTGATGGCAATGGTATATGTCATATCTTCTTTTCCTGCCTGGCAAACATGTTTGATATTACAAACCGTTCCTATACCACAGCAGGACAGACAAGTTAAGGGAAATAAATGAAAAAAACGGCCGGGAAAAGCACATACCCCTTTCCCCGGCCAGGGTTGTGGTGTTACTCATTGAGCTGCTGCCGGATGGCCGCCAGCTCGGATTCCAACCATTCAGCCCGCTGTTTGAGTTCATCCGGGGATTCAGGTGCCGCCGGCGCAACGGCCCGGCCGCGCATTCCCCTGCCGCCGAAACCGCCCTGAGCCCATCTGCGGCCCCGGCCCCGGCCTCGGCCATATCCCGGACCATATCCTGTGTCGTACCCGGCATAACCGGCATTTCCGGTACAAAGCCCTCTGCCCCAACCGGTCATGGGTCCCTGATTTTCGGGTCCTCTTCTGTTGAAACCTGGCATGATATCTCCTCCTTGATTTGTTGTGGTTATGATCCGTCGGAATGACCGCACCGGCCACCCCTTCTGCGGCGATGCCGTCCCCGGCCGGACCGGTTTTCATCGATCTGGTAACATCCGCCCGATACCTTGAGATGACATCCCGCCACCAGCGCTTTGGCCAGCTTGAACCGGCCGGCCCGAAGAATCCTGCCCACGGTCTGACGGGACACGTTCATGATCTCTGCGGCCCGGGCCTGGTCCTGGCCGTCGTAATCGATCAGTCTCACGGCCTCGAACTCCTCGAGAGACAGGATCACTTCCTCGGCCGGTGCAGCCCCCCGGGGCGAGAACTCGGTCACGCGGGGCATGGCATCGATGTATCTGGGTCGTTTGGGTCGGGGCACGGCATCCTCCTTTTTGATCATTTGACCATAATATAACCGCGCCGGATTCATCCGTCAAGAAAAATAATGGTCAAATGACCAAAAAATGTCAGAGGGCGGTCAGGGTTTCCAGAAGATGGTCGTAAACAGGCGCCCGGGATTCCCAGGAAAATTGCTGCATATGTGCTGCCAATTCGTTGCGATCCGCCACGCAGGCATTGGCCGGCTGTAAATGCCGGGTCAGTTTTTCAAAAAGCTGATGTTCCGTATGAAAAAAAACAGCCTCGTGACAGGTTTCCGGCATGAGTTCCGGATAAGAAAGCCGGTGGGGCAGCAATGGAAAACACCCGAACCGGACCGCCTCCACCACGGAAATGCCGAAATTTTCCTGAATCGCTGTGGACACCACCACCCGTCCTTGTGCCAGCCTCGATTCATAGGCCTTTCGGGACGGTTCAAACCCGAACGCAACGATTTCTTTGTCCAGCAACTGCCTGGCCTGATCAAACACATCCGGATACCGGTCATATTGTTCACCCAACACGGCCAGAGAAAACCGGACCCCGCTTTTTTTGAGCCGCACAAGCACCTTGAAAAACAGTTCCGGCTGCTTGTCATATTCCCACCGATGATTCCAGATAATCAATGGGGGGGGCTGGGTGACGGGCCGTACCGGGTTTTTTGTCAACGGAAACCGGCATCCGGGATACACCACCCGGGATTTTTTCAGAATTTTGTCGACGATTCCTTTGGGCCGGGGTGCGGGAATCTGTTTGATCAGTCGTCGAAGTTCCTTTTCAAATACGGTCAGATGAAAATTTGAGTTGAACCAGACCTCATCCACTGCCAGGGCGGAATTCATATTGATCAGCCCGGCATCCACATCCGGTTTTCGCCGTTTTGCCCTGGAAGACAACGGATAGGCCAGCTGATTTTCATGAAAATACAATACGGTCGGCGGACAATCAGATCCGGCCAGGGCCTTGAACTGGGCCATATCCATCATGTCTGTGGCAAACACCCGGTCATACGTGCGCAATTGTTTGATTTTGTGCAGAAAATTCAGGGATGCCGTGCGCATTCGCCATCGCCAGAACTGCGGAGGCAGGGTCAGCAACGTGACTTCATGGCGGGAATGCGCGACAAATCCCATGGCAAAATCCTGGTGAGATCCCCCGAAAAACGGCTCCAGAAACAGTATTTTCA
>JAABTO010000340.1 GCA_011389835.1 Desulfotignum sp.
TTCCGAGCTTGGAGTCTGCCACCAGTTCAGACAGATCCGGAAAATTGCCCTGCCGGTCTAAGCACGATGAGATGTTTTTGAGAACCGGATTGCCCCTGAGTGACAGCAGTATCCGCGCACAATTGGAAATCCCCCTGCCTGATGCATAGTTTTCCGCACAAGCGGTGGGGTGCCCTCTGGTACACCCGCAGGCCTGCCACAGCGCTGTGGGCATAAAGCCAACCGGGATATGGCCGATCTCTGCGGGTATGTCACAGCCTGGGATGCCGCATCCAAAACCGGTTCCCAGGATAAAGTAAGCGGTTTCTTCAGGAGCAATGCCATGGGTCACCGAATAGTAGATGCCCTGGGCCGTGGCTGCTGCAGTGCCGTCGTTGGCTGCTGTAACCGGGCTGTCCGCACCAGCGCTCATGACCACAATGCCAGTCTTTGCCCTGCCCGGACGGGCGGCAAACCGCATGGGGGTGTTGCCGCCGGTGATCAATATGCTGCCTTCCTGGACCCAGGTTTTTCCGCAAAGACTGACGCCTTTGGCCGCAATGTCAACCCTGCCGATTTTTTTGCGGGCTTCTTTTAAAAATTGTGATTCACACGATGCAATATAGGCGGATACCCTTTCTTTTTGGTGTATGTCCGTCAAAATGGTATCCAGCAGTACTTCATCATTGTCGCCGGCGATCTTTTTCCCGGTTTTTTTGAAAGGGCTGTTATATCGTTTTTCATACCGGAAAGTGCCGTCTTCGGCCGCCAGCAGAAAATCAAGCTTTGTGCCTCCGAGATCAATTCCCAGCAAATCGGGCATTGCACCTCCTGATGCAAAGGGTCTGTGCTGAAACCCCATCTGTCGGGCTGAAGCGGATGTTTATGTTCATGGATCAATCACATCTTTTCGGAGACGGTTTTTGTTGATCATAAGGTTCATCAGGCAGAGTGCATTGGCCATTTCATCATTTTCCGGTTCATCATCTTCCGGAAATATGCTGATGTCGGTATATCTGCACTGCTTGCCAATCACCGCCGACATGTTCTGCATATCTGTCACCCCGGCCCTGCCGTTGCCACTCACAGGCTCTTTTTCCATAACATCCCCTTTGATTTTAGTCAATCTGTCTTGACGATGATTTGATTATGGATCTTTCAATATTTCTTGTATATCCCGGTTCGGATACAGTCGCTATGGAGAGAATCCTGTATTTTTGATCCGCCGGCCCTGTATTTTTTTTAAAAAATCGTGCCGCTTGCTTCCATCTACAGGCCCGGTCCTGCAAAAATACAAGCTTTCCTGTATTGCCGAAAAAAAACATTCTTTTACAATTACAATGATAATCAGATTGTCGGCATGAAAATGCCGGGAAAGGACAAAAAATGAGCAAGATAGCTGTTATTATCGATGATTGGTTTGAAGATTCAGAATACACCGAACCTGTCAGCGAGTTCAGGGGAAAAGGGCATGACATTATCCATGTCGGCCTTGAAAAGGGAAAAACGGTAAAAGGCAAAAAACAACAAACCCCGGTACTGATTGACCAAAGCGTAAACCAGACGGGTGCAGATCATTTTGATGCGCTTCTCATCCCGGGCGGTTATTCACCGGACAAGCTGCGTGCTGACCCGGGTGCCGTGGCGTTTGTCCGGGATTTTATGGAAAAAAACAAACCGGTTTTTTCCATCTGCCACGGCCCGCAGCTGTTGATCTCCGCAGATGTGATCCGGGGCAGGACATTGACCGGCTTTACCTCCATTATTCAGGACATTAAAAATGCGGGCGCAACATTTGTAGATGAGGCAGTTGTCACAGACGGCAATCTTGTGACCAGCAGAAATCCCAATGATCTGCCGGGCTTTATTCATGCGGCACTGGAAAAACTGGCCTGAACAAAAAATGTCCCATGATCGCGGCAGAAACCCATACCACCCGATTTCATCCATAAAAAGAGAGGCATCCTATGAGTATCGATGTTACCGTCACTATCGGCGGGGAGGCCGGTCAGGGAATACAGACCGTGGGCGATATTATTGCCCGGGTCTGTCACAAGGCCGGTCTGTATCTTCTGGCCATCAATGATTTTGAATCGCGTATACGGGGCGGACACAGTTTTTTACAGATCCGTATCAGTGACCAGCCGGTTTTGGCCCCTCACCACAAAATTGATTTGTTAATCGCACTGAACGCTGAAACCTGTGCGCTTCATAAAAAAGAAATGGCTGAAAACGGACTGGTTTTATTGGATGTTGAAAATGATGCTGAAAAAGACGATTCCAAAGAAAACCTGCCTGAGGAAACCCGTGAAAAAAATGTATTGCCGATCACTTTTTCGCAAATGGCAAAAGATGCAGGTGGAAAGATCATGACCAACACCGTGGCTGCGGGGGCGTGTCTGGCACTTCTGGGTGCTCCTTTTTCAGCATTTGAACACATTCTGAAAACCACATTCGCAGAAAAAGAAAAAATACTGAGAAATAATATTACCGCCGGCCGCAGCGGATTTGATGCGGTCAAAAATACGGATTTCGCCAAAGCCTTTGACTGGCCTTCCGATGGTTCGGCCAAAGGCAAGCTCCTTTCCGGATCCCAGGCACTTGCGTTCGGTGCCCTGGCAGCGGACTGCCGGCTGGCCGCATTTTATCCCATGTCACCGGCAACCGGCATCATGATACACCTGGCTGAATTCATGGATCAATTACCCGTGCTGGTGGAGCAGGCAGAAGACGAAATCAGTGCGGTCAATATGATAATCGGGGCCTCTTATGCGGGTGTCCGGGCGTTGACCGCCACATCCGGGGGCGGTTTTTCCCTCATGACTGAAGGTCTCGGGCTTGCCGGAATTACCGAAACCCCTGTTGTGATCATCAATTCCCAGCGGCCCGGACCGGC
>JAABTO010000341.1 GCA_011389835.1 Desulfotignum sp.
CCAGTTTCGGTACCTGGGCAAACACGGTGCAGTCGATGTTCAGGATCCGGTATCCGGTCTTTACCAGTTTCTGCGCACAGGTTTGCAGCAGAATCCGGGAATCGATGTCCTTGTATGCCGGGTCGGTATCCGGAAACAGGTCCCCGATATCCCCGAGTCCGGCCGCACCCAGGATGGCGTCGCACACGGCATGGATCAGTACATCAGCATCCGAATGCCCGGCCAGGCCATGGTCATGGTCGATCTTTACCCCGCCCAGAACCAGATCCCGTCCTGTGGCAAAGGCATGCACATCCGTGCCCATGCCGATTCTGATATCCGGTGTTTCCATGAGGATGAACATATGCCTTTTTCACGTGTGTGCAATTTAAAATTGATAAAATATCATATTCCTTTTCAGTTTGGAATATAAAACACCATGGAAGTGCGGGCAGTTTGATCAATCGTTCGATTCTTGACAATGTGCCCCATTTGAGCCACAGTTATTAAAAATTCCAGACGGGGGTCGTAAAAAATGAACAGGTGTCATGCCCCAAAAGTGACTGCATATACACCTGTGCGATTTCAAAGGCGCAGCCGGCTTCAGGCTGTGATAGGAGAGATGATAGTGGAAACCATTTTGTGGGATGACTTTGCAAAAGTGGAATTGCGTGTCGGGCGTGTGATGAGCGCGGAAGTGTTTCGAGAGGCGCGAACGCCCGCATATGTGCTACAGGTGGATTTCGGCGAACAGATCGGGACCAGAAAATCGAGTGCTCAGATCACACACCTCTATCAGCCGGAGGATCTGGTGGGCAAGCTGGTGGTGGCGGTGGTGAATTTTCCCAAAAAACAGATCGGTCCGTTGATGTCCGAGTGTCTGGTGACCGGGTTCCACACGGCCGATGGGGAGGTGGCGCTTTGTGTGCCGGACAGGCCGGTGCCGCTGGGTGCGAAACTGCTTTAGACAGCTGTGTCAAACAAGTGAGCGGCGGCCTTTGACACGGACCGGACAATGCTTCTGGCCATGCTGGCATCGAGGATCTGGCCTCTGACCATGGCGCCGACCGCATAAAGGGATTCGGCGGGCTTTGTCTGACCATCGGAACTTCGCTGCATGACCTGATGGGTTTCCGGATCGATCCATACGCTGCCGGCGATGTGGTGACCGGCTTCCGAAGCGGTGTCACCGTCCCGGGCAGGGTCATCCGTCTGGTCGTATGACCGGGAGATTTCGGTCAAAACGATCTTCCGGGCAATCATGGATTGTGTGAGGGAAGACGGGTCCGTCAGCATCGATTTCTCCTGGCCCCTTGCATCCACCAAGTATGCACAGGGGTGTTTTCTGTTATGACCTTCCCGGTCTTTGTAAACAAGCGCATACCGGGCATCCGGTGTATCTTTCAATAACCGGTAGGCGTCTCCAAGCCTTATGATTTCAACAATGCCGGCTCTGATCAATGCCAGCAGTTTTTCGGCATTGATAATGGGCTGGGTGGCGGCATGGGTGAAAAATGCAGACCCATACTGCGCTTCAAACCGCTTGCGCTGCCCGGGTGTCAAGTTGATGTAGGCCTGTTTCACCACATCGATCCCCTGTGACAGAACCGTCTGCCAGAGAACATCTCCTTCCTGTGTGTCGCCTTCAATGGCATCTTTGATGGATTGTGTCAGCACGGTTTCGGGCGTCCCTGAAGGGGTGATGATGTTATCCCAGTTGAATGGACGGCCGTATGCGCTTTTCAGCTCGGAATCCAGGAGCTCAAAAACGGTTTCCCAGGGAGGAAGCCGGGTCTTGTCAGCCAGAATCTTTTCCAGAATGTCAGAGCGGAAAAATTGGTTCTGGTAAGCCCCGGTCCTGCCCCTGACTTTGGGCAGCAGTCCTTTTCGTGAAAAAAGACAGAATGTCCGGGTGTTCTCAGGAGGCTGATACACCAGCTCGCCGCTTTCAGACCGGCCGAACCGGTCCTCTGAGGTCAATGTCAACAAGGTTTCGATGGCACTGAGGCTGGTGCCGATGATGCCGACCTTTGTGCCCATGGGGATGCGTTGTCGAAGCGTTTGTGCCGGCCAGGGAGACGGGAAGAAAAAGGGATCCAGGCGTTGTTTCTGCCAGTGACCGGTGGCGATCAGGACCTGGGCCGCCTTGATGAGCAATGTCTCTCCCGTGGCCAGGGTTTGACAGGAAAGGCGGAACCCTTTGGAATCCTGCTGTAAGTCTGAAACCTCTGTGCCGCCGTGGAGATCGACGGTTATTCCCATTTTTCGAGCCAGCGCAACTGCTTGAAAAAATCTTGTTTTCAGGTATTCGCCCATGATGGCACGGGGGTAATGATCACAGACAGCCGTGAAATCCGCCTGCTGGTCCAGGAAAGGTCCAAACCAGCTAAAGCGTTTGATCAGAAAGGCCCGGTTTCTGACGGTCCATGACTGAAAATCTTCAGGGTTTTTGGCAAATATGCCCATGTCTGAGGCGCACATGTTGGTGATGTGGAATGGTAGAACATTGTCGATATTGTGGGGAAACCCCGGTCCGAAACGGTTTTGTTTTTCAAAAATCCGGATGCGCATCCGGGATGGTAACCCGGGGGTTTTGCCGGCCGCCGTCTGTGCCTGCCGGATACACTCCCACAGCATGGCGCTTCCAGTCAGGCCGCCGCCGATGATGGAGAGATCGATTAAAAAAGACAGAGGCATTTTAAGCAAACACCGTGCTGGTCTGATGGCTGAAAACGGCCAGGTGCCCTTCCCGGGAAATATGCACACGCATTGACTTCAGGGCCAGTGCAGCGACCAGACCCCCATAATCCGTCCGGCCCTGCATCCAGTCATCAGGTACATGAAGGTGGGTCTTTTCCCCTGGGTTTTCGATTTTTTC
>JAABTO010000094.1 GCA_011389835.1 Desulfotignum sp.
CTGTTTTCCGGCCATCCTCTCGGAAGCGGCAAAGCGGTTTCCACGAAACCAGGCCGGGGTGGATGATATCCTGGATGCCCTGTGCGGGGCAGTCGCCGCCTCGTTCAAGGATCATTTCGTTTCCCTTCCGGCCGTGCCGGAAACCGATCCCCGGGGCCTGCCCATGCAGATCGTGTATGCGGACCCGGACAAAGCCGGTCCTGTCTGGTAAGGGCCGCTGACCTCCCACCATTGCTCACTCATGGTTCGCCCATTGACCCTTCGTTGATCCGGATCAATGGCATGGATGTTGCATTTCCATTGTCCGGCCGGGAGATCCGACTGAGTTCGATCGGCTCGTACCGGTGGAGTCAATGTGTCCCAAAACCCTGTCAACAGGAGGAAACAGATGAAATCATTGATTGTATATGCCAGCCAGTCCGGAAACACAAAAACACTGGCCACGGCCGTGTATGACAGCCTGGAAGGGGAAAAAGAGCTGTGTGACATTGACCAGGCCCCGTCTGGAGACGTGGAGTATGACCTGGTGGCCGTGGGGTTCTGGCTCAAGGCAGGAAAACCGGATCCCAAAACCGAAGCGTTTCTCAAAGCGTGCAGAATGAATGCAAAGGTGTTCCTTTTTGCGACCCACGGGGCGGCCAAGGGCTCCGATCATGCCAGGGGGGCCATGGAATACGCCGTCAGCCTTCTGAACGGCGCCAATGTCATCGGCACCTACTCCTGCCAGGGCGAGGTCAATCCCAAGGTCCTGGAAAAGATCAAACAAAAAGACTCTCCCCCGCCCTGGCTCCATGAGGCGGATGATGCCGTGGGCCATCCGGACGACAAGGATATCGCCGAATTGAAAGCCGCGTTGAAAAAAGCACTGTGATCCTCCTTCTTCCCGGGCCAAACAAAGGATGTGTGCCCGTCATGTGATTTATGGAACACGGTTGCAAGGGTGGCGTTACTCATAACGCCACCCTTGCTCAAACAGATCGGTTTTTTTCCAGTTGCTCTTTGATGAATTCACGCACCCGCTCCTTTGGCTGAAAAATGCCGTAATGCCCCTCACACAGGATGTCCGCCTCCAGTTTCAGGAGCCTGTCCATGGATCTGCGGTAATCAGCCAGGTTTGACAGAAAATTGTCACTGAAAGGCCCGTGAAGATCCTGGCCGAACAGTACCTTTTTGCCGGCCGTTTCCACCACCACGGCGATGGATCCCGGTGTGTGCCCGGGGATGTGCAGGCAGTAAAAATCCGTGCCGCCAATGGAAAGCCGGGTGTCGCCGTCCAATCGTTCATACAGGGATACCGGTTCATAGGTGATGCCATACCAGCCGGCCGCAGTGCGCCCATTATGGCCGGGTTCTTCAATCGGGACCGCATCCAGCGCATGGGCATAGAACCGGATTCCGGGTAAATCCCTCGCTAACCTGGCACAGACAGCCGTATGATCGATGTGGCAGTGGGTCAGAATGCAGTGCCGGATGTCTCCAAATTCCCGGCCGTTGATTTCAATCCCTTTGATCATGTCCAGATCCATGCCGACATCGATCAGCACCAGCCCCTCATCTCTTCCGGTGTCAACGACATAAACCGAACACCCGCTGTCTCCCACATGCCAGATATGATCAATGATTGGTTTCATTTTTTTAACTCCTTGAATGAAAAATGGCTTATCAACATTTTTATGGCATGTAAAGGGATATTCCATCAGATTCCAGGCACAAAAGAGTGCGTTTTTTCGACAATAGGGCCTTCTCTTGTCAAACAGCCGATAACCCGCTAAGATTTGTAATCGAACAAAAATTGGGAAAAGGAGGATCTCATGGCGGTTTATCTGGTACAGCACGGAAAAAGTCTGCCAAAGGAAAAGGACCCGGCCAAAGGGTTGTCTGACACCGGCCGGCAGGAAACCATGAAAATTGCCGATGTGGCACTGATGTACCAGGTGCCGGTATCCACCATCGGGCACAGCGGCAAGGTCCGGGCTGAGCAGACGGCACGGATCTTCAGGGATATTTTAAAGAAGGGTGCGCCCTTGGAGAAACTGGACGGCATCGGTCCGATCGACGATGTCGCGGATCTGGGGAACCGGATCGATCCGGAATCCAACATGATGATCGTGGGGCATCTGCCTTATATGGAGCGGCTGGTGTCGTTTCTGACGGCCGGGAATCCAGACCTGCAGGTGATCCGGTTCCAGAATTCAGGCATTGTGTGTCTGGACCGGGATGAAACCGGGTGGTTCATCAAGTGGACCTTGAATCCGCACATCGGATAACATCTTTGGCCGGGAGGCATGAATTGAAAATCAACAAAGTCGATCACATCAGCATTGCGGTCAAAAACCTGGATCAGGCCCGAAAAGTCTGGGAGCCGATCTTGGCAAAAGCCGGGCCGGATGATACCTATATCGATGAATCGGAAAAGATCAAAGTGGCCCGGTACTGGATCGGGGCGGTGGGGGTTGAACTCATGGAATCTCTGACCCCGGACGGGGAGGTGGCGAAATTCATCGAAAAAAAGGGCGAAGGTGTAATGGTGGTCAGTTTGAATGTGGCCAACACCCGGGAGGCTATGGCAGAGCTTGATCAAAAAGGATATCCGTTCATCGGTGGGGCCAGGCCGTTTCGGGAATGTGAGTTTGCCTTTATCCACCCGAAAAAAATGAACGGGGTGCTGCTGGAACTGATCGATGACAAAGGAGCGGAATTCAAAAAATAGATGGGTGGTAGCGATCGCCAAGCTCAGGCTTTCACCGGCAGCAGAACCTCAAAGGCGGTGCCGCAGGGTTTGATGTCCATTACCTCCACCCGGCCCTGGTGAGCGGTGGCGATCTGTTTGACATTGGCCAGTCCCAGTCCGGTGCCGATGGTTTTGGTGGTGAAGAAGGGTTCGAAAATATTGGGCAGGGCCTCTCCGGAAATCCCTTTGCCGTCGTCCTGGACCCGGAGAACGGCAAAAGGGCCGCTGTCCAGGTGCCGGGTCATGGTGGTGATGACGATGGTGCCGCTGTCCCCCACGGAATCCAGCGCATTGAGCAGCAGGTTGATCACCAGTTGCTCCAGCTTGGATCGGTCCGCCATGAGGGGCGGCAGGGCCGTGTCGGTCTGGATGGTGCAGCAGGTGTGCTGCTGGGTAAGTTTGACCTCCAGCAGCTCGGTGCAGCGTTCGATCACCTGGTTGAGGTCGGTTTCGGCCAGGTCCAGGGCCATGGGCTTGGCAAAGTCCAGCAGCTGCTGGAGGATGGTTTCCAGGCGGTGGATCTCCCGTTCCGATATCGCCAGCCGGCGCTTGTCATTGCCGGTGAAGGCCCGGTTCTTGCCCAGGATCTGCAGGTTCATCTTCACAGACGACAACGGGTTGCGTATTTCGTGGGACAAAGAAGCGGTCAGGTGACCGATATAGGCCATGCGTTCCATTTTCCGGCTTTTTTTTTCCATCTCCACCCGGCGGGTGATGTCCCGGACAATGCACAGATTGTGGGCCCGGCCTTTGAACCAGGAGGGTTTGAAATTGATCTCCGTGGGCAGGCAGGTGCCGTCCCAGGTCCTGCGCAGGTATTCAAAGGCCTCGGGTTCAATGGGATCCCCGGCCCTGTCAGGGGCCTCACCGGAGATGATCTGTTTGACCCGGTCCCGATTTTCTTTTGCCACAAAGGCCAGAAACGGCTGCTGCAGTGCCTGGTCCGGTGTCACGCCATGGAGCCGGCAAAACGCCGGATTCACGTATTCGATCTTTTCCCTGCTCAGTACCAGGTATCCATCCTGGATCTCCTCCACCAGGCGCCGGTACTGCTGTTCCGATTCTTTGAGTTCCGCAGTCCGGGCCGCCACATCCTGTTCCAGGCGCCGGGCGTAATCCTTGAGATAGGTTTCGTGCATTTTCTGGAAATGGCTGGAAAACCGGTGGATGGTGTAAGCCAGGCCCTGGTTGATGGCTTCGATGTGCCGACACAGCATCGGTCCTGAAGATTCCGTCACCAAAATGGGGATCACGATTTCCCGGAACAGCTCGAACGCCTTTTGTACATCTGCCAGGGGAAACCCGGCTTCCAGCCGGATCCGGGTGATTTCGCTGATAAACTGGTTGATAAGGGTGTAGTCGTTATCCGCCAGGACCCGGCAGAAGGCATCACAGGCATCCGATGTGGTCTGGGCCAGCTCCCGGGGGGGGCGGACCGCATACCGGGCCGACACCCGGTTGTGGAGCCGGTCCTGCCATTCCGCCAGGATCCGGTCCCGGTGCCGGGCCAGAAAGGTGTCCCAGGAGAAGTCCGGTCCGGTCATGGGATCCTGCCGGGGTTCAGACCCCTGGTCCAGGCATCAGGCCTTTTTCTTTTCCGTGATCTTTCGCAGCTCACTGTCTCTGACCTCCCGGCGCAGTAGTTTGCCCACCTTGGATTTGGGCAGCATGTCCCGGAATTCCACATAACCGGGTACTTTGTAGGATGCCAGGCGGTCGGCGCACCACTTGATCAGCTCCACACCGCCGACGCCCCGGGCATCCTCTTTGAGTACCACAATGGCTTTGATTCGCTCCCCGGTCTTTTCATCGGGCACGCCGATGACACAGGCATTGATGACGGTGGGATGGTCCTGGAGTACCGCCTCGATCTCCGAGGCGGACACCCGGTATCCCTTGTGCTTGATGATGTCTGCGGAACGCTCCATATACACCAGTTCGCCGTCGGGTTTGCAGGACACAAAATCCCCCATTCGGCAGTACACCTTGTCGTTGACTTTGACATAGGTGCGCTGGGTTTCTTCGGGCTTGCCGTAGTATTCCTTGAGGGCATGGGGGGAGGACACCAGCAGTTCTCCGCTGTCACCGTCATCCACGCATTCCAGGGTCACCGGGTCCACCACGATGCATTCCCGGCTTTTTAAGGGATATCCGATGGAGCCGGAGGACGGTTCGGTGCCGATTTTCGAATAGGTCACATGCCCGGCCTCGGTGGAGCCGTAAACCTGGTAGATGGGCAGGTCATACAGCTCTTTGAACCGGTTCATCACCTTGCCGGGCAGCACATCCCCGCCGCAGAAGCAGTATTTCAGAGACGACAGGTCATACTGGTCCAGGCGGTCGTTTTCAAGAATCATCCGATACAACGCCGGCACACCCAGAAACCATCGCGCTCTGTAACGCTGGATCGATTCCAGGATGGCATCCACCTGGGGCTGGGGCATGAGCACCACCATGTTGCCCCGGTTCAGGCCGATGGCCATGAAAAACCCCAGCGCCATGATGTGGAACAGGGGGTTGATGGCGATATAGACATCTTCCCCTTCCTTGAGATGGTCTCCTGCCACATCAAAGGTCACGTCGTTGATATAGGAGGTGGCACCGGTATGGTTGCCCGGCACACCCTTGGGAAATCCGGTGGTGCCGCCGGTGTACAGGATATAGGATAGGTCGGTCAATGGATCCAGGACCGGTTTGTCTGCTATTGGCGGTCCTTTTAACAGGGATTTGAAGGACAGGATCCGGTGATCATAGGTGACCCGGCCCGAGGGCACCCTGTCCAGGACCACGCCCATGGCCCGTTTCCACACCGGCAGCAATTCAGTCAGGTGGGTGACAATGGCCCGTTTGAGTTCGGTTTTACCGAAGGTTTCCTGGACATACCCGAAATTGGTGTCCATGCAGATAATGGTGTCGGCTCCGGAATCATTGATCATGTAAGCGATCTCATGGGAGGTGTAGATGGGGGATACCGGCACCATCACGGCACCAGCCTTCTGGATGCCCAGAAACGCGATAAGCCACTGGATGCAGTTGGGAATATACAGCAGCACCTTGTCCCCTCTATCGATGCCCAGCGTCTGGAGTCCGCCGGCAAACCGTTCGGTGAGATCATACAGCCGCCGGTAGGAAAATTTTTCTCCCAGATACACCACGGCGGTATTGTCCGGGTAGGTGTCACTCATCAGATCAAAACGAGAATAGGAGAGTTCTTTTTCAAGGGGTATTCTGTCGACCATGGGGACTCCTTATTATGACATGCCGAAATAGGCGGATTTCACATCCGGGTTGTCCATGAGTTCGTCTCGCGTGCCTTCCATGACTGCGGCCCCGTTTTCCAGGATATAGGCATAATCCACAATGGGGAACACCGGCCGGGCGTACTGTTCGGCCACGATGATGGAGATATCGCTTTCCTCCTGTATTTTTTTGACGGCCCGGATCAATGTGGCCTGCATCAGCGGGCTCAATCCCATGAGGGGTTCATCCAAGAGCAGGATTTTGGGCTGTGCCATCAGGGCCCGGCCGATGGCCACCATCTGCTGTTCCCCGCCGCTCAGAAAACCGGCCAGGCGTTTCTGGAGCTTCGTCAGAGCCGGGAACAGGGCCATGACAAACTCCAGGCTGACCTTTGCCTGTTCTTTTGTGGCCAGATATCCGCCGATACGCAGGTTTTCTATGACCGAGCTTTCGCTGAACAACCTCCGCCGTTCCGGGCAGAGTACGATCCCGGCCCGGGCCCGGTTACTGGGCTTCATGTTCATGATATCCCGGCCTTCGAATTCCAGTTGCCCGTAAAGGGTAATCCGCTCGCCCCCGGCCATTTTTTCTTTTTTCTGGATATCCAGCATGATGCCGGACAACGAATACATCAACGTGGATTTGCCGGCGGAATTGGCCCCGAACACCCCGGTGATCCTGTTTTTTTGGCAGGTGATGCTGATGTTGTTCAAGGCCAGCATGTTTTCGTAAAACACCATCAGATCCGTGGCGTTAAGCATAGGTCATGACCTCCTCGATTTTTTCCGATCCAAAATAGGCTTCTTTGACCCGGTCGTCCGCCATGACCTCTTCCGGGGTGCCCTCCACCAGTTTTTCCCCGAAATTGAGCACCATGACCCGGTTGGCCACCTGGAACAGCTCCCGCAACCGGTGTTCGATCATCACGATGGTGATGCCGTCATCCTGGAGCCGTTCGATCAAGGGAACCATGGATGCGATTTCACTCATGGAAAGACCGGAAAAAATCTCGTCGCAGATCAGGATTTCCGGTTTCAGGGCCAGGCATCGCGCCAGTTCCAGTCTTTTGAGGTACCCGGTGGGCAGGGTGGATGTGGTTTTGAACGGGATATAGGAATCGCGCTCAAACCCGATCTCCTCCAGGATATCGATGGCAATGGTCTTACGGTCCCCCAGATTTCCTCCGCCCCGCCATCCCCCGGTACGGCGTGCCCTTGGGGAAAACAGCGGGATCACCAGGTTTTTAAAGGCTGGCAGGCTGTAGTATGGCCGCATGATCTGGAAGGTCCGGGTGATCCCCATGTCTGCAATCTTGTGGGGTTTTTTCCCGGTGATGTCCTTGCCCTTGAAATAGATGCGCCCTCCGGACGGGCGGATAAACCCGGTAATGGCATTGACAGTAGTGGTTTTGCCCGAGCCGTTGGGACCGATGATGCCCAGGACCTCCCCTTCATGGACATCCAAATCCACATGGGACAATGCCGCCACTCCCCCGAATGTCTTGGATACATTTTCCATGCGCAGCATGGGCGGTGTCTGATTCGAGTTGTGTTTCATACCTGGGTCCACCTTTCAATCTGTTCATATTTGCGTTTGGCAAAGGCCATGATCCCGTCACTGCGGAACAGGATGAACGCCACCAGGATGGATGCGTAGAAAACGATGCGCAGGGTGCCGAAATCCCGAAGGAGTTCGGATATCGGCACCAGGATCAGGCATCCGATCACCGGTCCCGCAAGGGTTCCGGCCCCACCGATCACGGTGGCGGCAATGGGCAGGATGGAAAAATCCAGGGCAAACTGGGAGATGCCCGACCACATATAGATATGGGTCAGACAGGCCCCGGCCAGGCACCCCATGGCCGAGGCAATGAATACGGCCAACGCCTTGTAATGGGTAATGTTGATGCCCGAGGCCCGTACCGCCTGGTCATTGTCCATGATCGCAGTGAAGATCAGTCCCATGTCGGTGTTCACCAGCCGACGCAGTCCGAACAGGAACACCAGCAGGATTCCCACCACAAAATACTGCTCCACGAATGCGGAAGAAAAACTGTCGATGCCCAGAATCCCGTCGGTGCCGCCGAACAGGTCGAACGCCTCGATGATCCGTGCCATGAACAAAGGATACATCAGCGTGACAATGGCGAAATATACGCCTCTCAACGGCAGGCAGGGCAGCAGGAGGAGGGTGCAGAACCCGCCTCCGGCAATGGCGGCCAGCGGAATGGTCACCAGCGGCGGCATCCCGAAATACGCATTGAAGATGCCGGCGATATATCCGCCCACACCGATGAAAAACGCCCCGCCCAGACAGACCAGTCCCACGTAATGGGCTAGAAAGTCAAAGCTGATGGCCACCATGGCATAGATGCAGACAATAGAGATGACCCGCTGCCAGTAAAGGCCTGGCATGAGAAGGGGCAACGCCAGCAGTCCTGCAATCAAAATAAACCGGGGGGCAATCAGGTAAGCCATCTCCCGCCAGGACAGCAGTGCATAGAGTCCGTCGGACCGGACCTTGATCCCCCGGTCGATGCGTTCTTTTCTTCTGTTTTCTTTGCTCATACCCTGTCCTCCAGTTCCTTTTGCTGGCCGAACAGGCCGGATGGTTTTAAAATCAGGGTCAGTATAATGGCCAGAAGGGCCACCACCATCTGGAAATGGGACCCCAGGAACACCACACTCAGAATCTGGGCGTACCCGATGATGAAGGCGGCAAAAAACGCCCCCATCCAGGAGCCCAGCCCTCCCACAATGCATACGGCAATGGACATGATCAGCACATGGTACCCGGATTCCACCACAATGTTGCCCAAAGGCAGGATGGTGATGGCCGCCACCCCTGCCAGGATGGCCCCGAATCCCATGGCCAGCATGGCCATGAAATCGGAATCAATACCCAGCATGAGGGCGGCCCGCTCATCCTGGGCCATGCCCTGGAGGGCCAGGCCCAGTTTGGTGAAATGGGTGAACAGCCACAGCCCTGCCACCAGCAGGATGCCGATGATCACCATGACAATGCGGTGATAATCCACCGGCACTCCGCCGATGACCACCATGCCGTCCATAAATACGGGCAAGGTATAGGTCATGCCCCGGAATCCCCCGTAACGCAGGCCCTCCAGAATGGCCAGGCCAATGGCATAGGAGCTGATGATTTCCGAGATGCTCATTCCCCGCACCCGGATCAGCACCAGACGGTACATGAGAATACCCAGAATCCCGTTAGCCGCCAGGGAGAGTACAATGGCCAGGCCATAAGGCAGCCCCAGTTTCTGGAGCAGGGTCCAGGTGACGAACCCGCAGATGATGTACAATGCCCCATGGGCGAAATTGGGCACCCGGCTGATCCCGTACACCATGGCGAACCCCAGGCCCATCAAGGCCAGGGACACGGAGTTGATGGTCCCGTAGACAAGAATTTCCATAATACGATTTTCCCAGGTTCAAGGGTCAAAAGAACAGTGTTGCCGCCCTCAGTCTATTCATTCATCCATGGCGGCAGCAGAATTTCACCCATGGCGATGCTTTTGGGATACACCACCACCCGTTTGCCGTCCTGCCATTGCAGGATGGATCCCACTGCCCCTTCCTTCGGGTCGGTGGCGGGAATCACCTGGTGGGTTTTGGGATCAAACCGGAGCCGGCCGTAAACGCCCATCATATCAATCTGCTCCAGAGCGGTAACCACCTTGTCCGAGTCAATGGTGCCGGCCCGCTCGATGGCATCCTTGAGGGCATATACTGCCATGTAGGAGGAAGAGGCGCCCAGGCCTTCCGGTTCGACCCCCCATTTTTCAGTATAGGCATTGTAGAACTTCATGGTCCACGGGGTTGCCTCGGACGGTGCGTTGCCCGCGTTGACCACGTTGCACAGGGTGTATTCCCCTTTGCCTTCTGTGGCGTCCCAGAAACCGGGCTGTTCCGCCGCCGCCAGGGTGGAACCGAAAGGCAGGGCCGGGATTTTCAAATCATACCACTGTTTGAGCAGAATGGCGCTTTCCGGCATGTCCATCCATATGTTGATGATCTGTGCCCCGGTGGATTTGGCTTTGAGCAGCCCCATGGAAAAATCGGTGGCCCCGGTGGGATAGATTTCCGTTCCGGTGACCTCAAAACCCTTGGAACCGGCCACCTTGCCCATGACTTCGGCCGCGCCCCTGGCATGGGACACATCCTGAGCCATGATGAACACCTTGGTCAGGCCGTATTTTTCCTTGAGATCCGCAAAATTGGCGATGATTTCGCCGATGAGATTCACGGCTTCCCCGTGGATCCGGAAGCAGTATTTGAACTTGTCGTAATTGGCCTCCACGGTTTTGTGGTATTTGGGGGTGAGCACCCCGGAGGTGACAATGGAGACTTTTTTGTGTTTGGACAACAGTGACATGGCCGCCAGGGCCGCCTCGGACCGGTTGGGACCGCCCACGATAAAATCCGCCCCCTTGTTGAGAATCAGCCGTTCCACTGCCATGAGGGCTTCACTCACCGGGACGCCGGGTTCCAGGTCCCGGGTATCGATTACCTCCACGGCAAAGGGTCTTTTTGTATCACCCACTGCCACACCCCCGGCGGCATTGATCTCATCTACTGCCAGCCGGATGCCCCGTTCCGCATCCCAGCCGTACAGATAGGCCGAAGACAGCGGGGCCCCCAGCAGAATGGGCTTTTGAGCCACAGCCGGCCCGCACCACAGAACCATGCCCGCCAGTGCGAGCAGGGCAAAACACATACCTGACCTGATACGTTTCATAACCTTTTCTCCTTATGCGTGAAATCAGCACCATCATTGGTACTGTTTTTTATGGCATATATTTTCGGGTGGGGTTAAAATCCCCCGTATCATGGTT
The DNA here is from genome assembly GCA_011389835.1 of Desulfotignum sp. Lineage (GTDB taxonomy): Bacteria > Desulfobacterota > Desulfobacteria > Desulfobacterales > Desulfobacteraceae > Desulfotignum. The sequence goes on from JAABTO010000094.1 coordinate 10,824, forward strand.
CCATCAGGGCCCGGTGGGGAAAGGAGCGGCAGGCAACGGACCGGTTCTGGTTCAATGGCTCCGGGCAATGGCAAAGGGCTGTGCTATGGGTCTTTCTGTTTTGTGCCCTGAATATAAAAGCAAACCGTATGCCATAATTACATTATGAAATCCAAAAATCAAATGAATTGCTTTCACTCCAAGGGTATTTTTTTCTTGTTAAGAAACCGTGCAAAAAAGGAATCAGGAGAATGGACCCATAAATCAGAAAAAAATTTGCCGGCAGATAGAAAAAAATTTTCTATTCAATTTCCGTTGGGACGGATATGATAGCGCTTGATCTTGCTACGCAGGGTGGGCAGGGTGATCTGCAGCAGCCGGGCGGCCCGGGTCTTGTTCCATCCCAGCTGGGACAGGGTCCGGGCGATATGCTGCTTTTCCACATGGGCCAGGGAAAAGGATTCCAGGCCCTGGACGGGTTCGGTGCGGTGCTGGTCCAGAATCCGGTCGATGTCGTCCCTGAGCAGCACATTGCCCCGGCACCCAACCAGGGCCTGGACAATAATGTTTTCAAGCTCCCGGACATTGCCTTTCCAGGTATGCCGCCGAAGGCGTTCCATGACCCCGTCCTGGATCTTGGTCGCAGTGGTGCCCAGCTCCCGGTTGATTTTGGTCAGAAAATGTTCCACCAGAAACGGAATGTCCGACAGCCGCTCTTCAAGGGGGGGCAGGTGGATGGTAAATACTTTGAGACGATAGAACAAATCCTGTTTGAACTGGCCTTTTTCCACCAGTTCGGACAGGTTCTGGTTGGAGGCCGCCACAATGCGGCAGCTGGATTTCAAGACCCGGGTGCCGCCCACCCGGGTGAATTCACGGCGCTGGAGAAACCCCAGCAGCTTGCCCTGGATTTTGAGGGGCAGCTGGGAGATCTCGTCCAGGAAAAGGGTGCCGGCCCCGGCCAGCTCGATCTTGCCGATGGTGGTCTGGTCCGCACCGGTGAACGCGCCTTTTTCATGGCCGAACAACTCGCTTTCGATAATGGTGTCAACTACTGACGAGCAGTCAAACACAATGAACGGGGCTTCCTTGGAAGCAGAATTCATATGGATGACCCGGGCCGTGAGTTCCTTGCCCGTGCCGGTGGCGCCTTGGAGCAGCACGTTCACCTGCCGGCCGCACACCAGACCCATCATCTTGAACACATGGCGCATTTTTTCGCTTTTTCCGATGATTTCCACCGGCGCAGCCGGCTCGGCGCAGGGCGTCAGGGATGGGGTTTTCCGGTCGATCTCAATGATGCGGGCGGCCCGGTCCACGGCCTGTTCCACCTGGTCGATATCAAGCGGTTTGTGGATATAGTCGAACGCCCCGGTCTTCATGGCCACGATGGTGGTTTCCATGTCCTGGAAGGCCGTGATCATGATGATTTTTGCCGGCAGGTTTTCTTTGACCATGGTGGCGAGGAGGTCCAGTCCGTTGGCATCCGGCAGGCGGATATCCAGGATCACCACCTGGGGCCGTAGCTTTCTGAACAGGTCCATTCCCTTGGTGCCGGTGTCTGCAGTCAGGACGGTCAGTCCCTTTTCTTCGAAAAACATGCCAAGGGTTTCGAGAATGGATGGTTCATCGTCAATGACCAGTAATTTTGTCATGAAGGGTTCCGTTTTTCAGGGTTCCGGTCTTGTATGGGAACGTCGTATGTGATTTACCGGTCAAAGTCAAGCCTGTGAGGATTTGGTTGGGATATTTTTCAGTAATATGATATATTT
>JAABTO010000342.1 GCA_011389835.1 Desulfotignum sp.
CTTTGAAACCACCCAGGACATGTGCAAAATCACGCTGTTGTGCAGCCCGGAAAACCACTTTAAATTCGGATTCAAGGAAAACCTGTATGACCTGACAGTCGGAAATACCCGTACGTTTCACATCTGATTGTTTTTTATTGATGCAGTTAGGAGACAACCAACCCGTGCCGGTACAAAACACGGACATCGCCGCACAGCTCAAGCGCATGGCGGATCTGCTGGAAATTGAAGGTGCCAATCCCTTCCGGGTCAGGGCGTACCGCAATGCCGCCCGGACCGTAACCGGCCTGGCCCGGCCAGTGGCTGACCTGATCAAAAACAAAGAGGACCTCACAGGGTTTCCAGGTATCGGCCAGGACCTGGCAGACAAGATCCAACAGATTGTTTCCAAAGGAACCTTTACACAACTCGATGAAATACAAGGCCGTCTGCCCGAAGAACTGCCCCGTTTGATGGAGATTGACCACTTAGGTCCCAAACGGGTAAAACAACTGTATCAGGAACTGGGCATCTCCACCACAGAAGAACTCAAAGCAGCTGCCCGCGCCAAAAAAATCCGCACCGTAAAGGGCTTTGGAAAAAAAATCGAACAATCTGTATTAAACGGCCTTGAACAGATGGCATCCGAATCCAACCGCATCTTATTGTCTGAGGCGGAAGAACGGGCCGCACCTTTGCTGGCCCATATGCAAAAAGCACAGGATATTGACCGGATAACGCTGGCCGGCAGTTTCAGGCGGCGCAAAGAAACCGTGGGAGACCTGGATCTTTTGATCTGCAGTGACACTCCCGAAGAGGTGATAGAACATTTCACCGCATATGCAGATATAAAAAAAATTATTTCCAGGGGCGAAACCCTCTGCCGGGCAGTGCTTTTGTCCGGTCTTCATGTGGATCTTCGGGTACTTGCCCCGGCTGACTATGCCGCGGGGCTCCATCATTTCACAGGATCCAAAGCCCATAATATCGCGCTTCGGAAACGGGCCGTGAAAAAAAACCTGAAAATCAATGAATACGGTATTTTCAAAGGGAAAAAACAGATCTCCGTTTCCCATGAAAAACAGATCTATGAGGTCCTGGACCTGGCTTTTGTCGTACCGGAACTTCGGGAACATACCGGTGAAATCAAAGCGGCGGAACAGGACCGGCTGCCCCGGCTGATCCAGTTACAGGACATACAAGGGGATCTGCATGCCCACACCACCGAGACCGATGGCCTGGCCGGCCTTGAAGAAATGGTGCAAACCGCTCAGGACATGGGATACAAATATCTTGCCATCACAGATCATTCTGTGATGGTCCGCATCGCCAATGGCATGGATACACTGCGCCTGGAAAAACAGATCGAAACAATTGACGCGCTCAATGACCGTCTGGAAAATTTTCGGGTGCTCAAAGGGGTGGAGGTGGACATCCGGGCAGATGGAAGCCTTGATTTGCCTGATGACGTATTAAAAAAACTGGATGTGCGGGTCTGTTCCATCCACTTTTCCCATCACCTGTCCCGGAAAAAACAGACCGAGCGCATTATCAAAGCCATGGAAAATCCCTGTTTCAATATCCTGGGACATCCCACCGGCCGTCTCATCAACCGGCGAAAACCCTATGCCGTGGACCTGGAAAAAATCATGGCAGCTGCAAAAGAGAACGGCTGTTTTCTGGAACTCAATGCCCAGCCGGACCGCCTGGATTTAAGCGATGAGGCCTGCAGGCTGGCCCGGGACATGGGTGTCAAAATTGCCGTTTCAAGTGATGCGCATGATACGGGCGGCCTGTCATACCTGCGGCTGGGTATCGATCAGGCAAGACGCGGCTGGCTGGAGTCCGCAGATGTCATCAACACGTCGGACTGCCATGACCTTCTTCAAATGATGGCCCGGAAATAATATGCCATGACTTTCTCTTCCCGCTGAGATCACCGCGATGATCAACATCATCAGAGCCAGAGCGATCCAATAATTGAGGCTGCCCAGGGCGCTGAAATAGTCCCCTACAATTTCCAGCGCCCCGGTCCGTCGGATCCCCTCGCTGACCACGAACATGGCCCCGATGGTGATGGTGGCCGGGTTGCTGAAGCCGGACAGGGCCTCGTCCGTTGTCAGAATCCCGGTGTACATCAGAAGCGTCATGATCATCAGCGCCACTACATCAAAGGAAAAAATCTCCGACGCAAACAGGATCAAAGCGGCAAGGACCAGGGCGAAGACGCTGTGTCGCTACTCCGACCATCCCACTTACATATTCCGGGAAAATCTTTATACTGACAATAGGGTTTTTCCTGCACATTTAATAAAAAATACATGCAGGAGCAGGAAATGGAATTGGCGGAAAATGCCGCCAAGGATTGCCGTAGTCCTTTATTGACAGGTGTTTTGAAATTTCATGAGTCTAGGCACTGTCGAACACAGGTTTATCCTCTCCCCGAAATCCTGATAAGCAGAATATTTTAATACATGGTTTTCCATTTTTTTATGGGTATTTTCCCTGATTTCAATTTTTTCCAGACTCATATATTTAACAAACATGGAAAATCTGGCCCTGGCCGTATTTTTATTGCTGGAAGAGGTTCTGCCCCGAAATTCCGTATTCAATGATTTTGAGGTGGCGTATTCTTTTGAAAATATCGATTCGAAAATCATGTATTTGAATGCAAGAATCTACCAGAAACCAGGCGATGCCCAGATGATTCTTCTATCCATTGAAGCTGTCAGGGGCAAAGGAGGTCTCTATGATGAAGATCTTGTTAATTTATCCTGAATTTCCGGAAACTTTCTGGTCATTCACCCATGCCTTAAGCTTTATTGGGAAAAAAGCGGCTTTTCCGCCGCTGGGATTGATCA
>JAABTO010000095.1 GCA_011389835.1 Desulfotignum sp.
ACCATGTTGTTGAGGACGCGCTCTGGCCCGACAGTGACGGAGATGCGGCACACAATGCATTCACCACCACGCTGCATCGGCTCAGAAATCTGCTGAAGACCCCTGATGTGCTGATTCATCGAGAGGGAAGCCTGTCATGCAATATCCGGATGATCTGGATCGATATCTGGGCGCTTGAATATATCTGCCGGTTGATTGAACAACATCTGAACGATCCCCGGCCGGATGATCGAGTATTGCCGCTTCTGGAGGATCTGCTGGCATTGTACCGGGGGCCTTTTATTCCAGATGATCCGGCAGAATGGGCCATTTTGGAACGGCAGCGGCTCAAGGCCCTGTTTGTAGATACCATCCAGAAAATCGCCAGACGATTTGAGCGTCAGCAACGATGGCACCAGGCGATCCGCTGTTACCAACAGGCGTTGAATGTGGAAGCGCTTGCAGAGGTATTTTATGAAAACCTGATGCGCATTTATGCTAAAATGGGAAAACCCGGTGAGGCGCTTCTGGTTTACAGGCAATACAAAGCGGTTTTCAGAGCCAGGCTGGGCATGTCGCCTTCTTCAAGACTGAATGGACTGTGCCGGGCGATTTGCGGCAGGCCATCCGGCATCTGAACACAGTAGAAATTATTTTAAATCCACCAGGGCTTTTTCCAGAAACCATCCTTCAGGCGCTGATTCGTTCGCCGGTTTGAGTGTCATGGGAAGGTTCTGGGCAGTCGTGTGTTTGTTCACATAGAGCAGATAGCAGTTTCCTTTGATCGGCACGACATGGGGCCGTGAGGTGAGAAGCGGCAGTTCCGGGGACACGATTTTAAAAAATGCGCCTCTGCGGTTATATTCAGTATAAGTGCCGTCCGGATTTTTAACATACCGGTGCATGGTTGCCAGATCGATATAGATATCTTCGATTGCGATGTCATGCCCGGGTGCCTGGGCCGGCTGTTTTCCCTTCAGATCGGATCCCCATGCAAAGATCCCGGAAAAGCCGATCACCGTTGCAACGGCAACGAAAAAAAACAGTGCTGTTTTCATGATTTCCCCCTTCTCTGAAGTTGGTAGATGATTCCGTGCTGTTTTGCGCGTTGGCGTGATTTGCCGGAGAATGCGCAGAGCTTACATCAATGAATATCCGTATTCGGGTTACAGATAGATTACAGATTTAAAAAAAAATGATATTACAGAAGATCGGGGCGCCGGCAGAACTGCTTGACAGATCACGTTCAGACAGGTATCCATGAACATCGAAAAAATACAACCACCCGTCAGGGTCAGCAAAAAAAAGGATATCATGAACACGTTGTATACCCCGGAGTTGTCCACCCCTGTCAGCCGGCCGCTTTACATGACCGCCATCGAGGCCGGATTTCCTTCTCCGGCCGATGATTATATCGAAGGCCGCCTGGATCTGAACCAGCACCTGATCAAACACCCGGCCGCCACTTTTTTCGTCAAGGTCAGCGGCCATTCCATGGTTGATGCCGGTATTTTCCCTGGGGACATCCTGATTGTGGACCGGTCACTGGAGGCGGTGGACAAGAAAATCGTGATCGCCGTGGTAAATGGGGAACTCACGGTCAAACGGTTGAGAATCCGGTCGGGCAGGCCGTTCCTGGAGCCGGAAAACGACCAGTATGCCCCCATTGAAATCACCCCGGACATGGCGTTCGAAATCTGGGGCGTGGTGACCAGTGTAATCCACAAGGTATGAGATGACTGCCTGGTCGGTCTATATCCTGGAGTGCGCAGACCACTCCCTGTACTGCGGGGTGACCACCGATCTGGAGGCCCGCGTGCACAAGCACAACCAGGGCACCGCATCCCGGTATACCCGGTCCCGGCGGCCGGTGGCCCTGGCAGCGGTCCGGGAAAATCTGGGCAAATCAGCCGCCTTCAAGCTGGAATACCGGATCAAGCAGCTGCCGGCCGGACAAAAAATCGCGGCTTTGAAACAATCACAATCATAATGGGGTAACATCCGGTCATTTTAAACGGTGCGCTGATGATCGGGATTTTTTTTCCCCGGAGACTTGCGGTAAATCACCTTGTCATCCCCGGGGCTGTAAAAATCGGGCAGGGTGGCAGCTACGGTGTATCCGCATCGCGCGTAAAAGGCCCGGGTGGGCGCGTATTTTTGTTGGGATGCGGTTTCCACGTAGATGGTGCAGCCTCCGGCTTCTGTGATCAGCTGCTCCATTTTTGTCAGCAGAACCTGACCCAGGCCTTTTCCCTGAAATTCAGGCGCCACCGCGATCCAGTAGATGTCATAGCCTGCCAGGGTGCAGGGGATCGGGCCGTAGCAGCCGTATCCGGCAAGCCGGCCGGCCTTTGAGGCCATGACAAAAAAATATCCGCCGGCCGGACCTTTTTCCAGGCGCTCCTGTACCAGCTGGGCTGCGATCTCCACTTCATCATCTCTGAAGAAGCCCGTTGACGCCACCAGGTGCCGGATCTCTTCCACGTCTTCAGGTACGGGGTCATACCGGAAGTGCATGCCTTTGGGTACGGCCAAAGACAGTGTTCTGCCCCGGGTCGGGGCGAACACGGCTTCGGCCAGGCCTTCAAAAAAGTGCCGGGCATTGTTCCCCAAGTTCCGGGTGTTGTAGCCGCCTTCCTGGACCACCAGCAGGGGCAGGCCGGTCTTCCCGATCATCTGCCCGTTTCTGAAAAAATCTTTGGGGGTCAAAGACCAGGTGCCGGTGGGGTCATGCCGGGCCGTGTCCAGGCCCAGGCAGACCACCAGAAAGTCAGGTTCGAAATCCGCCACCCGTGCCAGGGCACGCATCAGGGCACTGCGGTAAATTTTGCCGTCCACGGCTTCGTCCAGGGGCAGGTTGAGGTTAAACCCTTCGCCTTCGCCGGTGCCGGTTTCATCATCAAATCCGGTGAAATAAGGATAGGCAAATGCAGGATGGCCGTGGATGGACACGGTGAGAATATCGGACCGGTGATAAAAGATATCCTGCTGCCCGTTGCCGTGGTGATAGTCGATGTCCAGGATGGCTACCCGGCCCTGTTCCCGCAGATACCGGGCCGCAATGGCCGCGTTGTTGAAATAGCAGAATCCGCCGAAGGACCTTTGTTCTGCATGATGCCCCGGTGGCCGCACCAGGGCGTAGGCGATTCTCCGGCCTTCCAGCAGGGCATCCGCTGCCGTGAGCACGGCATTGACCCCGGCCCGGGCCGCGGGCCAGGCATTCCGGTGGATCGGGGTGAAGGTGTCAATGCAGTAATAGCCGGGCAGGACCGTGGATTCCCTGGGGGGCCGGGTCTTGTTCCGGATGGGGAACACGTAAGGATACAGGGATTTATCCGGGGGCACCTCTTCACAGGCCCGGGCCAGGTAATTGATGAAATCCGCGTCATGGACCCCGTGCATATGGGTGTCGGGAAAGGACCGCGTTTCCAAAGTTTCAAACAACCCGCTTTTTTCCAGGTGAGACAGGATCCGGGTGATGCGCACCGGGGATTCCACATATCCGCGTTCATGGATATGGTGAATCTCATGGTCCTGGTTGAGCACCAGGGCGATTTTTTCCGTAGATCCGGCCTGGACGCTCCGGCGGGTTTTGTGGGGCCGCACATGGCGGAAAGGCCGCAGTTTCACCGGATTGTCCCGGATGGAGGCCACCACCTGTGCCACGTAATCGGGCGGGCACAGGTTCTTGTATTTGCGTTCCAGAATGGCCTGTACCACTTTTTTTGCATAGGAGCGGGCCAGGGGAATATCTGTTCCCAGATCGTCGTACAACAGGTGCGGTATGCAGGTGTCTTCCGGACTCAGCGGGGTTTCATAACCGGTACCGGTAATGGGCCTTGCCCCGTATCGCTCATAGAACCGCAGCCGGGCGATGTTGTCCTTGAGCTGGTCCGGATCACATGTTCCCGGGGTGTCGGGCAGGCACTCTAGAAACAGCCCGGTGACCTTCAAGGCCGCGCATTCGGCCCGGACCCGTTCGTACAGGGCACTGCCCAGGCCGCCCCGCAGGGTGTCTTTTGCCGTGGCGATCCAGTCCAGGAAACAGAAATTGATGTCCGGCTCATGCAGGAGCATGGCAAATCCCAACACTTTGTGCCGCATGTTTTCCGCCACAAACAGAATGGGCCGGAACCGCAGGGGGAACGGGTTGCGCAGTTTGTCTCCCAGGTGGGTGATCTCCTGTTCCGATGCTTCAGGGATCCGTTTTTTCAGGATGGATTTAACCTGCCGGATCGCATCCTGATTCACCGGGATCACATCGTCAAAAATACGTCTTATTCTGAACATAATTGCGTGGTCACCATCTGATGCACAGCATCGGCATATGGGATTTTTGCCCGGTCCAGGGCGGCGGCAAATCCGGCATCCGGGGACAGGCAGGGGTTGGTGTTGACCTCCAGGATGAACGGCCGGCCATCCGAATCCACCCGGAAATCCACCCGGGCGTAACCGGCCAGGTGAAACAGGTGCCAGCAGCGGCGGGCCAGGGTGTTCAGTTCCGTTAACAGGGGCGTATCTGCCGGGGAAAAGTCAAACCGCCGGGGGGTGTTGTGGTATTCTTCGGAATCTTGTTCCCATTTGGCCCGGAATCCCACCATGGCCGGCCGGCTGTCCGGGGTGTCTGGAAAAAGGATCTCTGCCGCCGGCAGCACCTGCACCCCGGACCGGGTCGCCAGCAGCGAGAGATTGAATTCCCGGCCAAAAATAAACTGTTCGGCAAAACAGGCCCCGCCTAAGCCCATGGCCCGCGTTTTCAGCAGCCGGCTTACGGTCTTTGCCGTGCCGGTCACCAGGTGTTCCGCCTCGAGTCCCAAAGAGCCGTGTTCCCACACCGATTTGATGATCCACACACGGTCGATGGCCTGATTTTGGGGCGCCGTGCTGTTTTGGGGATGGCGGTCTTCTCTTAAGTCCATTCCTCCCTGCCAAAGCATGTCCACAGGAAACGGATTGATCCAGGCGGGGGTGGGCAGGCCGGCCAGGTGCAGGCGTTCCTTGGCCATCACCTTGTGGGAAGTGGCATACACCGCCGGTGCGGGGCAACCGGTATAGGGGACGGCCAGGGCATCCAGCAGTGCGGGCACCACATGGATCAGGCTGCCCCGGTTTTCCAGGGACTCCACCAGGTTGAACACCCCTGAAGGCCGGATCGTTTCAAGGGCCTGCTTCAACGCGGCCAGATTCAGGGTGCAGGGGACCGGTACCGGATAGTATCCAAGGCCGTTCAGGGCTGAGGTTACCGCCGCCACCTGAACCAGGACATCGGCTTCGTCCGGCCGGGCCGGATGGGTCACGGCATTGTGCACAATGGCAATGGTGCGGTTCATGCCGGTTCCGGACAGGATATTTGGGCGAGATCCGGCACCCGTTCCAGGGCGGAGATCAGGATCATGTCGATGAGTCGGACATAGGATGTCCCGAAAAATTCACATACCATGGGCAGGTCGGAATAATGGGGCCGGAGACCTGCCAGGGGATTCACCTCGATAAAGCAGGGAATGCCCTGTGCATCACACCGGATGTCGATGCGCCCCCCGTCCCGGCATTCCAGGACCTGCCAGGCAGCCAGGGCCAGGGCCTCCACATCCCGGATCACCGGGTCCACATCCGGGGATAACGGCAGGTACTGGACCCGGCCTTTCCATCCCTCTTTGTTTTCAAAAGAATAGACATCCTTTCCCGGATCTGCCAGCACAATGATCTCCATGGTACCCATCACTTTTGCCTGTTCGCCGGTGCCCACCAGACCGGTGGTGAATTCCCGGCCGCACAGAAACTGCTCGATGAGCACAGGCTGGCCGAACTGGTCCATCAAGGCCCGGCAGCTCCGGGGCAGGTCCTGCCGGTTCCGGACAACAGAATCCGTGGTGATGCCCATGCCGGTGCCCTGGGCCAAGGGTTTGACAAAATACGGCGGTTCAAAGGGCACCCGGCCGGCGTCTTCCGGGGCCGCAGCCAGGAAAAACCGCCCCGTGGAAAGTCCGGCATCCCGGATCACCCGCTTGGTCATGGCCTTGTGCAGGGTCAAAGACATGACCAACGGGTCTGAAAAGGTATAGGGAACCTGGTACAGGTCCAGGATGGCCGGCACCTGGGCTTCCCTGCCCATGCCATGCAGGCCTTCGGCAATGTTGAATACCAGATCCCAGCGTTCGCCCGTCACCAGCTGTTCCATGAGCTGCCGGGCATTGCCGATGCGCACCGGGGTATGCCCCAGGTCGTACAGGGCCTGTTCAATTGCCTCGATGGTTTCCACGGAGTCGAATTCCGCGGTTTCCAGTGCTGTGTATCCCCTGTCCAGATAATCCTGGCGCAGGTCATAGGTCAATCCGATGATCATTGTCTGTCCCCCCATGGTTCTGTTATTCTGCTGCCGGCAGGGTCTGGAAACTTTCCAAGCCTGTGTCGGGATAGGTAAAGGATCTGTTTTCATAATTGGTCAGCACCAGGTCTTCACTGGTTCGGCCGCTCACATAGTCGGGCATCAACGGGATTTTGCCGCCGCCGCCGGGTGCATCTACCACATAGGTGGGCACGGCATACCCGGTGGTGAACCCCCGCATGCCCCGGATAATCTCCAGGCCCTGATCGATAGAGGTCCTGAAATGACCGGATCCGGTGATGGGGTCGCACTGGTACAGGTAGTAGGGCCGGACCCGCATTTTCATGAGCCGGTGCATCAGGTTTGTCATGACCGGGACATTGTCATTCACGCCTTTGAGCAGTACGGTCTGGGAGCCTAAAGGAATCCCGGCATCGGCCAGCATGGCGCAGGCGCCGGCGGTTTCCGGGGTGCATTCGTCCGGGTGGGCAAAATGCAGGCTCATCCACAGGGGGTGATATTTTTTGAGCATCTTGACCAGTTGAGGGGTAATACGCTGGGGCAACACTGCCGGTACTTTGGTGCCGATGCGGATGATTTCCACATGGGGAATCTGCCGCAGCCGGGAAAGCACCCATTCCAGCCGGTCGTCGCTCAAGGTCAAAGGATCCCCGCCGGACAGCAGCACATCCCGGACAGACGGGTCGGCACCAATATAGGCGATGGCCTTTTCCCACCGGGCCCGGCTGGCACGGATCCCGCCATGGCCCACCACCCGGGACCGGGTGCAGTACCGGCAGTAGGTGGAGCAGAAATCAGTGAGCAGAAACAACACCCGGTCCGGATACCGGTGCACCAGCCCGGGTACCGGACTCTGATGCTCTTCGCCCAGGGGATCGTCAGACTCACAGGGCAGTTTGATCCATTCTCCGGCCGTGGGCACCACGCACCGCCGCAGGGGATGATCCGGCACATCTTTGGGGATCAGGCTGGCGTAATAAGGGGTGATGCTCAAGGGCAGCTGGACCGAGTTGTCCGTCAGGAACTCGTCCGGTCCCAGGGGCAGAATCTGGTTGAGCCTTGCATAGGTATGGATGCGGTGGCGCACCTGCCATTGCCAGTCATGCCAGTCCCGGCAGGTGGATTCGGGAAAAAACTGTTTTTGAAATGCTTTGGTTTCAGGGCGGAGTTTCGGGTGACGCGGGGATGTGGTTTTTTTGGCCGGCAAAACGAATACCGGGCGGGTCAGGTGAATGGGGTCCATTCCGGACGGAGGGACCGGGTACAGGGTGTCTATGGCAAGCCTGCCGCTGGGAGGCTCGTCATCATCCATGATCAGCGTTTCTGCGGGTGCGTTGGCGTTTTGCATGATGGCTCCTTTGTTGGGTATGGGGTCTTGAGTTAAGGTTTTCGGGCATGACGGTCAGGCCCGGCTTGACAAAACCCTTCAGCAACCATCATGCCTGGATGAAATAAAATTTTCACAAAGCCTGACATGGAGTGACCGCTTGAATCAGGAGGCCAATGGGCGCTTGAGCCTGTCTCGAAAAAATTCGTATTTTCGGGTCCTTGGTGGTGAAACAGCGTTCTGTTGCGGGCCGTCAGGAATTCTTATGTCCTGTTTCCTGATAATAGATGGTTTACCCGGGACATGTCAGGTCTGATTTTATTCCAATACACGGGGTCAGAAAAATTCTTACAGGAAAATATAGGTTTTACGGACTTTACTTTACGGATTTTCTTAGGTATGTAACTGATTAGAATAATTTTGAATAACGACCTTGAAAAAGGCGTGTCTGGAGATCCAATGATTTTTCAGGGACTGAAGCTCACCATACTGGGGATGGGCGTGGTGTTCTGTTTTCTGGTTGTGCTGCTGTTTCTTATCTATCTTTCTTCAAAACTGCTGGCCCCGTTCACGGAAAAGGAAATGACTCTGGCCATGGCGAAAAAACCTGCCAGATCCGGAAAAAAACCATCCTCATCCGGTGACAACTTGAAACTGACCGCCATCATCAGTGCGGCGGTGGCCGCCCACCGGGCGCGGACACGGCACTGAATACAGCGGTTTACAACCAACCTCAAGGAAGGTATCGATGAAAAAAATTCAGATCATGGACACATCATTCCGGGACGGGTTCCAGTCGGTTTTCGGAGCCCGGGCATTGACCGATGATTTTCTGCCGGCCGTGGAAGCGGCTGTGGATGCCGGCATAGAACACCTGGAAGCCGGCGGCGGTGCCCGGTTTCAGAGTTTGTTCATGTACTGCGGCGAATCCGCCTTTTCCATGATGGACCGGTTCCGGGAGGCGGCCGGGCCGGATGCCCGGTTGCAGACCCTTGCCAGGGGCATCAATGTGGTGGCCCTGTCGGCCCAGCCCAAAGACATGATCGAGCTGCACGCAAAGATGTTCAAAAAACACGGCATGACCCATATCCGCAATTTTGATGCACTCAATGACGTGCGGAACCTGGTCTACTCGGGCCAGTGCATCAAAAATGCCGGGCTGCACCATCAGGTGGTGGTTACCATGATGGAACTGCCCCCAGGGTGTACGGGCGCCCATGACCCGGATTTCTATCTCAGGACCCTCAAGGAGATTCTGGATTCCGGGGTGCCGTATGATTCGGTCTGTTTCAAGGATGCCTCCGGCACCGCCAACCCTGCCAAGGTGTATGAGACCATTCGGGCTGCCAGAAAACTGCTGGGAGAGGATACCGATATCTGGATGCATACCCATGAAACCGCCGGCATCGGTGTGACCCAGTACAAGGCTGCTGTCGAGGCGGGGTGTGACGGGGTCTGCCTGGCCAGGGCCCCATTGTCCGGCGGCACCTGCCAGCCGGATATGATCTCCATGTGGCACGCGTTGAAAGGAACCGATTGTTTTCTGGATATCGATGTCACCAAAATCCTGGAAGCCAACCGGGTTCAGGAAGAATGTTTCAAAGATTATTTTTTTCCGCCCGAAGCCCTTAAGGTGTCCTCTGAAGTGATCCTGTCCCCCATGCCCGGCGGCGCTCTGACCGCCAACACCATGATGATGCGGGATACCGGAACGCTTCATCTGTATCCCAAAGTGATCCAGGCCATGTCTGAATGCATTGCCAAAGGGGGGTTCGGCACCTCTGTCACCCCGGTGTCCCAGTTTTATTTTCAGCAGGCCTATGCCAATGTGACCCAGGGGAAATGGGAAAAAATTACAGATGGATATGGGAAAATGGTGCTGGGATATTTCGGCAGAACCCCCATGCCCCCGGACCCGGAAATTGTACAAATCGCGGAAAAGCAGCTGGGACTGAAGCCGTTTGACGGTAATCCCGTGGACCTGCTGGAGCCGGGCATTCCCAAAGCCCAAAAAATACTGGAAGCCGAGGGCCTGCCCGTGACCGATGAGAATATTTTTATCATCGGGGCACTGGCCACCCCCGGCGGCAACACAGGCCTGGATTTTCTCAAGGGGCACCAGCCGGTCAAGGTCCGGAAGAAAAAATCGGATTCTGCCCCTGCCACGGACACATCACCGTCACCGGCACCGTCACATGCACCGGCAACCGGGGCGTCAGAACCTGCGGCAGGCCCTAAGGGTCCGGTCAGTTTGAACTATAAGGTCACAGTGGACGGAAAAACCTATGAAGTCACGGTAGAGGACGAGACCGGGGATGTCACCGGCATCACCCCGGCGGATGGCCCGGCACCCGGACCTGCTGTCAAGGAAAAATCGATAACCGAAGTCAAGGCCCCGATGCCGGGCAATGTGTACCAGATCCTGTTCGGCGTGGGGGATAAGGTGACCGAAGGGGAGACCCTGCTGATTCTGGAGGCCATGAAAATGGAAACCCCGGTACCATCTCCTGTCAGCGGAAAAATCGCATCCATCCCGGTGGTCAAAGGCCAGACGGTCCAGACCGGTGAGGTGCTGCTGACCCTGGAAGAATAGCCGGTGAATTCCAAAGGAATACGATTTATGGACATGAAAAAATCAGTTCTGACCCTTGTCAGCGGAATGGTGCTGCTGTTATTGATGGTATCGGCTGCCCAGGCAGACGGTTTTTCCCCGGCAGGTGCCGGCGATGCAGTGACCCTGCCGCCCATGCTTGAAATGGCAGCCAATTTTGCCAGGTCCACCGGGCTGTCCAGTTTTCTTGCGCCTGAATCGGGCAGTCGCTTTGACGGGGTCAGACAGATCCTTATGATCGGCATCGGCGTCCTGCTGTTGTACCTGGCCATCAACAAAAAATTCGAGCCCCTGCTTCTGGTGCCCATCGGATTCGGCGCCATTCTGGTGAACACGCCGCTGGCCGGCATGGCGGACCCGGGCGGGATATTGTACTATATCTATGCCATCGGCATCAAAACAGGGGTGTTTCCATTGCTGATCTTCATGGGGGTGGGGGCCATGACCGATTTCGGCCCTTTGATTGCCAACCCCAAAACCCTGTTGCTGGGGGCCGCAGCCCAGGTCGGGATTTTTATCACCCTGATCGGGGCCTTGTTATTATCAGATTTTGTGCCCGGGATCCATTTCAACCTGTTCGAAGCCGCCTCTATCGGGATTATCGGCGGGGCCGACGGTCCTACGGCCATATTTCTGTCCAGCCAGCTGGCACCGCACCTGGTGGGCCCTATTGCGGTGGCCGCGTATTCCTACATGGCCCTGGTGCCCATGATTCAGCCGCCCATCATGCGGGCCCTGACCACCCAGAAAGAACGGAAAATCCGCATGAGCCAGCTGCGGCCGGTGGGCAAGGTGGAGAAAATCATCTTTCCCGTCATGGTGCTGGGGCTTTGTATTCTTCTGCTGCCCTCTGCTGCGCCGTTGATCGGTTTTTTCATGTTTGGAAATCTCATGCGGGAATGCATGGTGGTGGAACGGCTTTCCCAGACCGCCCAGAACGCAATGATCAATATCGTCACCATCCTTCTGGGCCTGGGGGTGGGGGCCCAGCTGTCCGCAGGCCAGTTCCTGAACCTGTCCACACTGGGGATTCTGGTCCTGGGGTCGGTGGCTTTTGCCATCGGCACGGCGTCCGGAATCCTCATGGTCAAGCTGATGAACCTGTTTCTGACCACCAAGATCAACCCGCTGATCGGGTCCGCCGGTGTGTCCGCCGTGCCCATGGCAGCCCGGGTCAGCCAGAAACTGGGCATGGAAGCCGATCCCCAGAACCATCTGCTCATGCATGCCATGGGCCCCAATGTGGCCGGCGTGATCGGATCTGCCGTGACCGCGGGTGTTCTGTTGACATTACAGAGTCTGGTGATTTAAAAGGAGGAAGAATCTATGACCATCCGTGTGTTGATGACTCGGCGCGTTCCCAAACTCACATCCGGCCTGGATCTGGCGCTGTTGCCGACCTTGTCCGAGATGCTCATCGAGCTGCGGGCCATGGCGGACCGGCAGCCGGGCTATATTTCCGGAGAAACCCTCAGAAATGTGGAAGATCCCCATGAGTATCTGGTGATCAGTACCTGGAAATCCCTTGAATCCTGGAAATGGTGGATGGCCAATGCTGATCGGGCCGAGCTGGAGGGACGCATCGACGCCCTTTTAGGAACGTCCACCGTGTACAAGGTGTTCAGCTATGACTGACAACCGGTGACCTTGCAGAACAGACCTGTTTTTACCACCAAGAGCACGAAGTTCACGAAGAAGCCCTTTCTTGGTGCTCTTCGTGAACTTCGTGGTGTTAAAAAATCAAATTAATGTCACTTGATTGGTGTCAGAAATTATGCCACCGTGGCGATCACATCCCCTTCTTCCACCTCGTCTCCCACTTTTTTGACGATTTTTTCGATTTTTCCGTCACAGGGGGCATACACGATGGTTTCCATTTTCATGGCTTCAATGGCCATGATTTCCATATCTTCTTCAATGGATGTGCCCACTTCAAAGTCCATTCTGACGATTTTGCCCGGCAGGGGGGCGGTTATTTCAGTTGCCATTTTTCTTGCGTCTCCTTTTTGTTTGTTTGACAGTATCTCAACTATAGCTGCTTGTTAAAACAGTCATGTTGTGTCTGTTCATCAGGGTGCCAGCAGTGTGATGAAGATACCGGCGGCGATGACCGTGCCGATAACCCCTGCCACATTGGGTCCCATGGCGTACATGATCAAATAGTTTCGCTTGTCTGCCTCGATGCCCACCTTGTGAACCACCCGGGCCGCCATGGGCACGGCGGACACACCGGC
>JAABTO010000343.1 GCA_011389835.1 Desulfotignum sp.
ACGCCCCCGGCGGCCCGGCTGACCGGAAACGTGAGGCTGAATGTTTACATCAAGAAGAGGGCATTCGATGACACTACCTTGTGACCCGTTACTGCTGGATCAAATCCGGCAGGCAGGAATCCTTTCAGGGCAGGATCCGGCCGGCGGATTCGCCTGTCATCTGGATTTTGAACGGCCTCAGATCGCTGTGGCCATCCATGCCGGGCACCGGGTCCGGCCGGAACTCCTCCCGTTCATGGCGTTGTCCGATGCCGAACGGCTGTTTGAGGAGGATGAGGCCACGGATGTGATGATCCGTCCGTTTCCCAATGCCCTGTGGGCGTTGGAGTCCCGGGCCGTCTACGATCTGAACCGGGATGAAGCGATGGCCCTGCCCCTGACACCGGAAAAGTTCTGGGGCACCCGGGTGTACCGGGAGGTGCCGCCCCCGGAAATGAACCGTAAAAGCCTTGAGAGTCACCGGCGGTTTTACCGGCATCTCGGCACCCTGATCACTTATTTGCTGGATCGATTCGATCGATGTGTGGTGTACGATATCCACTCTTACAACATCACCCGGCAGCAGGCCAAAGGGGTTGACGACCCACCCTCATTCAATCTCGGAACCCGGGGGATTGACAGGACTAAATGGCAGCAGGAGGTGGAAGACTGGCTGTCACTGCTGAGTACCATCCGTCTGCCGGGGATCACGCCGACAGTGGCGGAAAACAAGGTGTTCATGGGCCATGGCGAGCTCTGCCGGCGGCTGACAGACTGGGATTCCCGGATCCTGGTGCTGCCCACGGAGGTCTCCAAAGTCTACATGGATGAACTCACCGGAAAGGTGTATCCTGGGGTCACCGATGCCCTGGCATCGGAACTGAACCGTATCATGAAGGCACATTTCCCTTTAAAAAAATAACATCACCCGCCTGACTTTAAGGTGATCAGGCAGATGCCTGGGCCACCCACTCCTTGATTCTTTCCCGGTCCTTTTCAGCCATGGAAGTGATGTGCAGCCGGGCATGATGGCCGTCCCGAACCGGTTCGGAATCGATGCACTTGGCATAGATATCGTCAAAGCAGTGGGCTTCCAGGCAGAAATCAAAATTGAGTTTCACATCGGTCAGCGGTTCAATGGCAGTGCCTGTCTGGATGAGAAACTGGTTTTCGTCCAGGGAGAGAGAGGTGCCGGTCAAAGGGATGAGATCCAGTTTTTTGTCCTGTATGATCCAGCAGTGAAGCGGGATCTGAATCTCCAGCAGCGGACCCGCCGAAGCTTTCACATCCAGGGAGATGGATTTGCCGTCCATATCAATGGCAACGACCGAATAAAATACCAGGGGTTTTTTCATGCCTTTCATCATCAAGGTTTTGGGAGGGTCTGCCTGAACCTGTGCCTGAACCGCTCTGTATGTGGATTCGCCGATCAGCACCTGTCCGCCGATGCTGTTGGATTCGATCCGGGCGGCCTGGTTGACCGTTTCTCCCACAATACCGTATTTCATTCTCAGGTCCGATCCGATATTGCCCACAATCACACTGCCGGTGTTGATGCCGATGCCCATTTCCAGGGCCGGATATCCGTCATCCATCAGTTCCGTGTTCAGGCGGTCCAGGCGGTTCTGCATTTCAATGGCGCATGCGACCGCCCGCTGGGGATCATTTTCATGGGGGTCCGGCGCACCGAACACGGCCAGGATCGCATCACCGATGATTTCGTCAATGATGCCGTCATAGGCAAGAATAATGGTGGACATCTGCTTCAGATACCGGTTGAGCAGTTGAACCATCTCTTCAGGATCACGGGATTCCGAAAGGGTGGTAAATCCCCTCAAATCAGCCATGAGCACTGTGACGGTCATCCGGGTGCCCCCGATCTGCCGGCCTTTGTCTGAAGAGAGGATCTCTTCCACCACTTTTTTGGAAAGATAGCGGCCGAATGTGTCTTTGATAAAGCTCACCAGCTGAAGCCGCTGATTCGACACCCGGATAATGCGTTCCAGCATGTTGGCCCGGGTGGATACGATGGCCTTGATCTCATCGGGGGTGTCCGCCGGCAGGTCGATGGTGCCTGCTTTGGAAAAATCAGTTTCGATCTGCCGGTTGGCAAGGGTGATCCGTTCAAGGGGATCGATGATTTTTCGGGTCAGAAAGTGCTTCAGACTCACCACCATGAAGACAACGATAATGCCCACCAGCACCATGATCCGAATGGCATACCAGAACAGATCCATGGGGCCGGCCCCTTCGGCCAGCCACCGGTAACCCAGGGAAAAGATCAGCAGGACCGCCTCGATAAACAGAATCCGCCAGAAAACCCCCATGACCAGAATTTCCCGGACCCCGGTTCTTTTTTTGTCCCTTTTCAGCATGGTGTGCTGTCCCTGTCTGTTTTGGTGATTGGTATTATCATACAATATGATTCAATTGACAAAATACAACCCATTGTTATGGATCGATTCAGGGAAATCTCAAAGATTTGGGAAAACGTCAGGATGATTGCCTGACGTTTAAAAAAATCATATGTCGGGACGGTTGGGGCCTTTTCAGGGAAACAGCAGTTCAGCGATGTGGCACACGGAGATGTCCCGGCCCTGTTGAGCGGCCCCGCCTTTGAGCTGAAGCACGCATCCCGGGCATTCGGTCACCAGCAGGTCGGCGTTGGAGGCAGCGACGTCATCCAGTTTCCGGGTGAGAATTTCTCTGGAGACCGCCGGAAATGTGGTGGAAAAACTGCCGCCGAATCCGCAGCAGGTTTCTTCCTCTTCGGTGGGAATATACCGGTTCCCGGATTTTTCTATGAGATCACGAGGGGCCTGGTGAACATCCATGCCCCGGCACAGATGGC
>JAABTO010000344.1 GCA_011389835.1 Desulfotignum sp.
GGTATCGGCCGCACCCGGCTGGATTCCCACCATCTGCTGCCGGTGCTGGATGCCGCACCGGCCGCGCTTCAGGCTTCGGATCTGATCCCGTTTGAAGCGGCGGTGCGCGCAAATGTGTCCGGCATCATGGTGTCCCATATTCTGTGCACCCAACTGGACCCGCGGTGGCAGGCCAGTCTGTCCGTGACCATCGCCCGGGATATGATCCGGCAGGACCTGGGATTCGATGGCCTGGTGCTGACCGACGATCTGGACATGAAGGCGATCCATCATGACATGGACACCTGTATGGGCCGGATACTGGCAGCAGGGATCGACCTGGCCCTGGTGTGTCACCAGGGCCCTAATATCGAAACGGCATTCAATGCCCTGGCCCGGCGGCTGGAAACGGATCAAAAGGCCTGGGACAGGGGGCGGGCGTCTGTGGAAAGAATTTACCGGTACAAGAGGATGTACCTGGGATGGCAAAGGTCTGACGGCATTTGAGGCGGGGGAAACATTGCTTTCAGGCCGATAAATTCAAGGCCCTGGAAAACACGTCATCCGCCAGGCCGCAGGTCTGGCCGTCCCGGATCATGACCGCACCCCTGGCCGCCACCATGGCGGCGTTGTCCCCGCACAGGGACAATGGCGGGGCAATCACCCGGATCTGATGCCGGGCGGCCCGGCGGGTCAGGGCCGTCACCAGGGTCTGATTGGCGGAAACACCGCCGGAAATACCGATCTGCCGGCAGTGCCGGAACCGGGCCGCTGCCAGCAGTTTTTCGCACACCACATCGATCACCGCCGCCTGAAACGCGGCCGCCACCCGTGCCCTGTCTTGATCGTTTTGCAGCGGATGGTCGTGAATATACCTTGCCACAGCGGATTTAAGCCCGGAAAAGCTGAAGTCGAAACTGCCTTTTTCCAGCAGGGATCTGGGAAACGTGATGTGGCCGGGGTCACTGTTTTTTGCCATGGCTTCGATCACCGGCCCGCCGGGATATCCCAGTCCCAGGGTCTTGGCGACTTTGTCAAAGGCTTCTCCGGCGGCATCATCCCGGGTCTGGCCCATCAGTTCGAACCGGTTGTCTGACAGCACATGATAAATATTGGTATGCCCGCCCGAGACCACCAGGGCGATGAACGGAAATTCCGGGGCCGGCCGGCACAGGCGCAGGGAATGAATATGGGCTTCCAGGTGGTTGACCCCGGCCAGGGGCAGGTTCCGGGCCCAGGCAAAGGCTTTGGCAAAGGAAAATCCCACCAGCAGCGCCCCCACAAGACCCGGTCCCTGAGTGGCGGCAACGCCCTGAATGTCATCGACGGCAATGCCGGCTTCCTGAATCGCCGTTGTCACCACCGGGACGATGGCTTCGACATGCATGCGGGAGGCCAGTTCCGGCACCACCCCGCCATAGGGTTTGTGCGCCGCCACCTGGGAGGCGATCACAGAGGACAGGACCCGGTCGGCACCCTCCACCACGGCCGCCGCGGTTTCATCACACGAGGATTCAATACCCAGAACGTACATACCGCATCAGATCCACTGGACCTGTTTTTCGTTTTCCTTTCTGTCGGCGACTTCACCGATGAAATAGGCGGGTTCGTTCATGGCGGTCAGACGGTCCATCATATCCTGGGCCGATTTTTCAGGCAGGACCATAATCATGCCGATGCCGTTGTTAAAGGTTCGCTGCATTTCCGTGTCGCTCACATGTCCCAGATTCTGGAGCAGATCGAATATGACGGGTCTTTCCCAGGCATCTTTGCGGATCAGAATTTTGCAGGCGTCGGGAATCACGCGGATGATGTTTTCATCGATGCCGCCGCCGGTGATATGCGCCAGCCCGTGGACGGGCAGGTCGCGCATCAGATTGAGAATACTGGGCACATAGATGGTGGTGGGCCGTAACAGTTCCTCGCCCAGGGTTGTTCCCAGTTCCGGTATCTGTGTGTTCACGTCATATTTGCAGTGATCAAAGAAAATTTTTCTGACCAGGGAAAACCCATTGGAATGAATGCCGTTGGAAGCCAGACCGATGAGCTGGTGCCCGTGCCGGATATAAGACCCGTCGATGATTTTGTCGTTGTCGACAAGGCCCACGGCAAATCCGGAGAGATCATATTCTCCGGGTTGATAAATACCGGGCATTTCAGCGGTTTCTCCGCCGATCAGGGCACATCCGGCCTGGGTGCAGCCATGGGCGATCCCTGTAATGATCTGTTCGGCCACGGTGTTGTCCAGCCGGCCCATGGCCAGGTAATCCAGAAAAAACAACGGTTTGGCGCCCTGGACAATGATGTCGTTGACGCACATGGCCACCAGATCGATACCGATGGTGTCATGCCGGTCCATCTGGAAAGCGATTTTCAGTTTGGTCCCCACCCCGTCCGTAGCGCTGACCAGGACCGGATTGGCCATGTGGGATATATTGAGAGAAAACAGCCCGCCAAAGCCGCCGATTTCTCCCATGACACCCGATCTGGGGGTGGATCTGGCAATGTCCTTGATCCGGCCCACCAGTTCATTGGCCTTATCGATATCAACTCCGGCATCTGCATATGTTAAAGAATCATTCATGAAACCCACCTTGTCTGGACGGTTGACTGCTAATATAACCCTAAAATAATAAACAGACAGGCGGTAAAAGTCAAAAGCTTTTTGACATGGCCGCGGTTATATTGTATCTAACAAAATTCAATATGCTGAATTGAATAAAACGAATCAATTTTCGGAGAAAAACAGATATGAAAACAATCCGCGTGGGTATCCTCGGGTTGGGGGTGGTGGGGACAGGGGTCGCCGACCTGCTGATCCGGAAAAAACACCTGC
>JAABTO010000345.1 GCA_011389835.1 Desulfotignum sp.
CCGGATCCCCTTCCATGATCCCAGGTGCCGGAGCGCCGGTCAAAATCCGGGGTCATGGCTATAAAACAATGTCATCCAGAATTCGTTCCTTGATATGACGCTGCACCGGGGTGGTGAAATCCGCCATGGAAAGCCCCATTTTCACCTTGCCGTCCAGGGTCCGGACCGACAGGGTGCCGGTCTCTTTTTCCTTTTCACCGATGGTGAGGATCAGGGGCACATAATTGATCTGGGCCTCCCGGATTTTCTTTTTCAGTGTTTCGTTGCGGTGGTCCACCTCGCACCGGATCCCGGCGGCCTCCAGGTCTTTTTTCACACTGTCGGCATGATCGGCCAGGTCCTGGGTGATGGGCAGGACCACTGCCTGGACCGGGGCCAGCCACAGGGGAAATTTGCCGGCAAAATGTTCCACCAGAATGCCGAAGAACCGCTCCATGGAGCCGTAGATCACCCGGTGAATCATGATGGGCCGGTGTTTGTCGTTGTCCTGGCCCTTGTAGGTGAGATCGAACCGCTCGGGCAGGGCCATGTCCAGCTGCACCGTGCCGCACTGCCAGGTTCTGCCCAGGGCATCTTTGATGTGGATGTCGATTTTTGGGCCGTAAAACGCGCCGTCCCCCTCGTTGATAATATAGTCCTGTCCGTATGTTTTCAGGGCTTTTTCCAGGCCGGCGGTGGCTTGTTCCCACTGGGCATCCGTGCCGATGGATTTTTCCGGCCGGGTGGACAGCTCCAGGTGAAAGGTCAGCCCGAATTTCTGATAGATCTGTTCCGACAGGCGCAGTACGCCCAGGACTTCGCTTTCAATCTGATCCGGGGTCATGAAGATATGGGCGTCATCCTGGTGAAAAGACCGGACCCTGAACAGGCCGGACAGGGCCCCGGACAGTTCGTGGCGGTGCACCAGCCCCACCTCTCCGGCCCGCAGGGGCAGGTCCCGGTAGGAGTAGGACCGGGTCTTGAACAGGATCATGCCGCCGGGGCAGTTCATGGGTTTGATGGCGTATTCCTCGTCATCGATGATGCAGGTGTACATGTTTTCCCGGTAGTTGTCCCAGTGGCCGCTTTTTTCCCACAGTTTGCGGTTGAGAATGACCGGGGTTTTGGTTTCCACATATCCGGCGGCCCGGTGGGTTTGCCGCCAGTAATCCAGCAGCGCGTTCCACATGTCCATGCCTTTGGCGTGGAAAAACGCCATGCCCGGGGCTTCGTCGTGAAAGGAGTACAGGTCCAGCCGGGTCCCTAGCTTGCGGTGGTCCCGTTTTTTGGCCTCTTCGATCAAATGCAGGTACTGGTTGAGTTTCTTTTTGTCGAAAAACGCGGTGCCGTACAGGCGCTGGAGCTGTTCTCTGGACGGGTCGGCCCGCCAGTAGGCCCCGGAGATTTTCATCAGCTTGATGCCTTTGATCATGCCGGTGTGGGGGATGTGGGGCCCCCGGCACAGGTCGATGAACGCCCCGTTCCGGTACAGGGAAATGTCCTGGTCGGAAAGCTCGTTGATCAATTCGCATTTGAACGGGTTGTCCCGGAAGATCTCCAGGGCCTCATCCTTTGACACCACCTTGCGCTCAAACGTGTTTTTGGCCTTGATGATCTTTTGAATCTCCGCTTCGATTTTGCTCAAGTCATCTTCTGAAATGGGGGGCATGTCAATATCATAATAAAAACCGTCTTCCACCACCGGGCCGATGGTGAGTTTGGCTTCCGGATACAGATTCAGCACGGCTTCGGCCATGACGTGGGCTGCGGAATGGCGCAGGACCTCCAGGGCATTGTCGTCGTTCACCGTGAGGAACTCGATGGCTGCATCGGACTGGATGGGACGGCTCAGGTCCTGGAACTGATCGTTGATTTTCATGGCCACGCAGTTTCTGGCAAATCCTTCGGAAATGCTTTTTGCCACATCCATGCCCGTGGGGATATCTTCAAACTGCTTTATACTGTTGTCTGGAAATGTTATGGTAATCATCTTTATTTTCCATTGTATTTAATAGGTTTTGGATATAAAGATAAAGATTTTAAATAAAGAACCCTCAACAATCAAGGGAAAAGATGCCAAGGGAAAAGAAGCTGCCGTTTACTTTTATCGAATCTGACGCGGATCTGGAACACGCCTGTGCCCGTATGTCACAATATCGCATTATCGGGGTGGATCTGGAGGCGGATTCCATGCATTCCTTCAAGGAGAAGATCTGCCTGATTCAGATCGCCACCGGTGACGAAGCGTTTCTGGTGGATCCGTTTTTCATCGGTGATTTTTCCCCGTTTGTGCGTGTGCTGGAAAATCCGGATATCATCAAGGTGTTCCATGGGGCGGATTTTGATGTGAGAAGCCTGGACCGGGAAATGGGCGCCCGGATTGCCAACCTGTTTGACACCGAGATCGCCTGCCGGTTTCTCAATATCCGGGAGCGGGGCCTGGCTGCCTTGCTCAAGTCATTCTTTGATCTGGATGTGGACAAGAAATTTCAGAAAAAAGACTGGTCCAGACGCCCTTTGGAATCGGACATGGTGGCCTATTCCGTGGGAGATGTGGATCACCTGATCGCGTTGCATGCAAAACTGGTGGACCGGCTCAATGCCATGGGACGTCTGCACTGGGCCGAAGAAGAGTTCGAGGCCCAGGCGACCGTGCGGTATGAGAACAATCATACACCCCCGTATTTCAGGAAAATCAAAGGGGCGGGCAAGCTGGACAACCGGAGCCTGGCAATACTGGAAAATCTGCTGATCCTGCGCATGGAACTGGCCGAAAAAAAAGATGTGCCCCTGTTCAAGGTGATGTCCAGTCAGTCGCTGCTGG
>JAABTO010000346.1 GCA_011389835.1 Desulfotignum sp.
CTGATTTTTTTCATATGCATTTCCTTATCCCTGGATGATGGATTGTCTTGCCTTGTCAAATTCCTCTTTGGTGATCAGGTCTTTTTCATATAATGCATTCAACTGATTCATTTTTCGTTCCACCCGGTCCCCATCGGTTTCGATCAGACGGATATCTGCCGAAGGATGGCTGTCCGGTTCTGGAGGTGCCAGCAGCCGGCCGGTATCCTGCTCTTTGGAATTGATTTTAAAGGAGGCCAGCCCCCCCATGAAGCTGACTTCCACATTCCGGTTTTTCAGTTGTTCATTGGACATGATATCCTGGATCTGTTGGGAATTTTTACGCATCTGCCGGATCACCAGCCATGCGCAAAGCGCAATCAGCAGGCCTGCGCCGGCCATGATCCAGGGCAGATATTCAAAAAATCCCTTGATCAGGACCACGAAAACGGCAATACCCGCCAGAAGCACCACATGGAACAGCAAAATGGAATAAGCGATGAAGATGTTTTTGAACACCCCGTCTTTGTCGGTTTTTTTTAACTTCATGATAATTTTCTGATGATATTTTCCTGGTATTTGTCGGTTATCAGAGGCGATATGCCACCCCGGAGAAAATCGAGTTTGGTTAACAGATAGTTGAGTTTTTTTGTTACTTCCCGGTGCTGAGCAGAAGCGGTATCGGTTGCCTCAAGCAGCAGTTCGGCCTGGGTGATTTTTTTCTTGAGCTCGATTTCAGGGGGAAGGTACCCCGCATTTTTCAAGATCTTGTAAGCCAGACGGCAATCGTCCGGTGCCGGATGTCCCTGTTCCAGAACAAAGGGCTTTCCTTTGCCTTCGAGGTTGTCAAACGCCCCGTCTTCCTGCGCTTTTTTGATTCTTTCCTCTACAATTTTTTCAAATCCGGGAATCATCCGGTTCGGCGCCTCCATAAAAGTATTGTCACTGATCGTTCAGGGATATCCAGGATATGCAGTCTGGTCAAGAACCCTGATTTTATAAAACCAGTCCGGGTTTTGCAAGCTATTTTCTTGACACTGAACAGGCAATACTGTATCAAATACCATTTGAATTATCGCCGTTGCCGGCACAATTTCACAATCAAACAACCAAAGATGCTGATAAGAATATGACCCAGAAAAAGATCCTGCCAAACATCAGAAATATCGGAATCATGGCCCACATCGATGCGGGCAAGACCACTGTTACCGAACGTATCCTGTATTATACCGGAAAATCCCACAAGATCGGTGAAGTGCATGACGGAGAGGCGATCATGGACTGGATGCAGGATGAACAGGAGCGGGGAATTACCATTACCTCGGCCGTGACCACCTGTGAGTGGCAGCAGTCCGTCATCCAGATCATCGATACCCCGGGACATGTGGATTTTACGGTGGAAGTGGAACGGGCCCTGCGGGTGCTGGACGGTGCCATCGGTGTGTTCTGTGCGGTGGGCGGTGTGGAGCCTCAGTCGGAAACCGTGTGGCGTCAGGCAGACCGGTACCGGGTTCCCAGAATGGCGTTTATCAACAAAATGGACCGGATCGGGGCTGATTTTTTCGGGACGGTGGCTTCCATCAGAGAAAAACTGGCTGCCAACCCGGTGGTGCTCCAGATACCCATGGGCGCGGAAGATCAGTTTGATGGTGTGATCGATCTGATCGACATGAAGCAGATCCGATGGGATGACGAGAGTTTGGGCGCCAAATATGTGGTGGATGAGATTCCTTCTGAATATGCGGATCAGGCCCTGGAATACAGAGAGAAACTGCTGGAAGCGGTTGCTGAACAGGATGACGCCATCATGGAAAAGTACCTGGGAGAGGAGGAAATTGCCCGGGCCGATCTGATCGATGCCGTGCGGAAAGCCACCGTGAACCGGAAACTGGTCCCGGTGCTGTGCGGCAGCGCCTTGAAAAACAAAGGCATTCAGCCGTTGCTCGACGCGATCCAGAATTTTTTGCCCAGTCCCCTGGATGTGCCGCCGGTGAGAGGGATACATCCTGAAACCGGAGACCCTATGGATTTTCCCCCGGAAAAAAACGGTCCCCTGGCGGCCCTGATTTTCAAGGTGTCCATGATCGAAGGCCGAAAACTGTCTTTTGCCAGGATCTATTCCGGAAGAATCGAAGCCGGATCTGACGTATACAATCCGTTACTGAAGAAAAAAGAAAAACTGTCCCGGATTCTCTTGATGCACGCCAACAAGCGGGAACGGCTCAAAGAAGCCTCGGCCGGCAATATCGTGGGTATTGTGGGATTGAAAGACTCCGGCACCGGGGATACCCTGTGTTCAGTGGAGCATCCGGTGTTTCTGGAAAAAATGAAGTATGAAGATCCGGTCATTTCCATTGCCATCGAGCCCAAAACCCATGCGGATCAGGAAAAACTGGACATGGTTCTGGCAAAGTTCATGATCGAGGACCCCACCCTCAAGGTAGCCAAGGATGAGGAAACCGGTCAGACCATTTTGTCGGGCATGGGGGAACTGCACCTGGAGATCATTATTTCCAGGATGCGCAAGGAGTTCAACACCCAGGTGAATGTGGGCAATCCCCAGGTGGTTTACAGAGAGGTGGTGACGGCGCCGGCCACAGGGGAGGCTGTTTTTGAGCGGGAGATTTCCGGCAAGCCCCATTATGCAAAAGTCAGGATTCAGCTCAAGCCTCTGGACCGGGGCGCCGGGGTGGTTTTCACCTGCAGAGCCCCGGAAGACCAGATTCCGCCACAGTTTGTGCCCGCCATTGAACAGGGGATCCGGGAAAGTCTGGAAGGGGGATATCTCAAGGGATATCCGCTGGTGGATC
>JAABTO010000347.1 GCA_011389835.1 Desulfotignum sp.
TTCAAAATAAGGGGGATTTTTAATGTACGTGGATTGGTCATTCCATGTGAATGTGGTGCTTTTTGTCACATCAAGGTCCTGCCAGAAGCGATCGCCGTCAAAAATTTTATCATATTCTTTCCTGAAAAATGCCTGTTTCACATGCGTTTGAACCAGGTCCCGGATTTGGTCATCCGACGGCCAAATGTCCTCGAGGTACACCGGTTCATTGTTCGGATCGAGTCCGACAGGTTCGGTGTTCAGGTTGATATCGATTCTTCCGGCAATGGCAAACGCCACCACCAGCATGGGCGATGCAAGATAATTGCCTTTTACGCTCTGGTGAATTCTGGCTTCAAAGTTTCTGTTGCCCGACAATACCGATACGACGTTCAAGTCATTATCGGCAATTGCCTTTTCAATATCCGGATGAAGCGGGCCGCTGTTACCAATGCACGTGGTACACCCAAACCCTGCCACATGAAAGCCAAGCGCTTCCAGATATGGCAGCAGTGCGGCATCCTCAAGGTAATCCACCACCACCTTTGAGCCCGGTGCCAGTGACGTTTTGACATAAGAAGGAATTTTAAGGCCTTTTTCAACGGCTGCTTTGGCAATCAGCCCGGCACCGAGCATGACCGAAGGGTTGGACGTATTGGTGCAGGAAGTGATGGCCGCGATCACGACACATCCGTCACCCAGTTTCAAGGGCCGTTCATTTATTTCCAGATCGATCAACCGCTTGCTGACAGGCACACATTTCGGGGAACGCCGGGTTTCACACCCGGATTCGTCGATAAATTTTGACAGGTTTTCCTGCTCTGCATCCCGGTGATATTCACATCCCAGCACTTCGGCAAAGCCTGATTTCAAATCACACAGGGGAATACGGTCCTGGGGCCGGGCCGGACCTGCCAGGCAGGGTTGAACAGTGGATAAATCAATTTCCACCACCCGGGTGTATTCCGGTTCGCTGTCTTCGGTGCAAAAAAGGCCCAGGGCCCTGGCACACGCTTCCACCACAGCCGCCTGTTCCACACGGTTGGTCAGTTCCAGATATTTAATGGTTTTTTCATCGATGGGAAAAAACCCAAGGGTGGCCCCATACTCCGGGGTCATGTTGGCAATGGTGGCGCGGTCGGTGACCGACAGGTTTTTCATCCCCGGACCAAAATACTCGACAAATTTTTCCACCACTTTTTCTTTTCTCAGTATTTGCGTTACGGTCAGGACAAGGTCGGTCGCTGTCACGCCTTTTTTCAAGGCCCCGGTCAGCCTGACACCAATGACTTCAGGAACAGACATGTAATACGGCTGCCCCAGCATCACGGCTTCCGCTTCGATGCCGCCGACACCCCACCCCATAACCCCGATCCCGTTGATCATGGGGGTATGAGAATCCGTGCCCACCAGGGTATCCGGGTAGGCCAGCAAATCCTGCGAATCTGTATCCATGATAAAGACCCGTCCCAGATGCTCGAGGTTTACCTGATGGCATATGCCGGAGTTGGGCGGCACCACGTTAAAGTTTTTAAAGCTTTTCTGGGCCCATTTTAAAAGCGCATACCGTTCCTGGTTTCTTTCATACTCTTTTGCCACATTTTTGGTGATGGCACTGCCGGTTCCGTAATAATCCACCTGCACGGAATGGTCCACAACCAGTTCCACCGGCGCCAACGGATTGATCCGGCCCGGGTCACCTCCCAGGGCCTTGACCGCGTCCCGCATGGCTGCCAGATCCACGACCGCCGGGACCCCTGTAAAATCCTGCATCAGCACGCGGGCCGGATGATAAGGTATTTCCACGGGCGTATCGTATTGCTTTTTCCATGTTGCGATGTTTAAAAGATCTTTTTCAGTGACAATTCGGCCATCCAATTTTCGAAGTAAATTTTCCACAAGAATTTTAATGGAAAAAGGGAGTTTGCCGATATCCGGAACGCCCATCGCGTCTTCCAACCGATTGATGTCAAAAATCGTTATCTTTTTTTGGCCGACGTCAATTGTCTTCCGAAATTGATTTTTTTCCATGATTCCATCCTGAATGATTAAAAAATTAAGTCAATTTTTGATGGTTTCTTCTATCACGGATGGCTTGAAAATGACAAGGGCATTCGGATGACGTCGACACCATGACGCGTTCTCTCACCCGGCGTTATACCGGTACCCCAGGCCGTGAACGGTCGTGATCAGCTGGGGATGGGACGGATCGGGTTCAATTTTTTTACGCAGTTTGGCGATATGCTGGTCCAGGGTCCGGGTGGTGCCCAGATAGTCAATACCCCACCCGGCATTCAACAGATAATTCCGGCTCAACACTTCACCGGGATGGGCATGAAAACAGCGGATCAGCGTCAGTTCCCTGTTCGTGAGATCCTGACTGAAACCGTCGGCGGTCAGCTTGTATGTTTTCGGATTGACTTCAAACAGCCCGAACAAAAACGGGGATTCTCCGGTATTTTCCGGCTTGCCGGCACGCTCGGTCCGCCGGAGCACGGCGTCAATTCTTGCCAGCAGTTCATGCACCCCGAACGGCTTGGTTACATAGTCATCTGCGCCCAGCTGAAGACCGACCACTTTGTCGATCTCCTCTCCCTTGGCTGTGAGCATGATAATGGGCACCGGGTCACCGGCGGCCCGGATATCCCGGCAGACATCATATCCGCTTTTTCCCGGCATCATCACATCCAGCAGGATCAGGTCCACCCCGCCCGCCTGGAACCGCGCCACTGCCTGCACACCGGTATGTGCTTCAATGACCCGGTATCCTTCACTTTCAAGGGTATCCACCAGGCCCATCCGA
>JAABTO010000348.1 GCA_011389835.1 Desulfotignum sp.
CGGCCCGTCTGCCATGGGTTCGGAAAACGGGATCTGAAGCTCCATGAGATCCACCCCGGCCCCCACCATCTGATCGATGATGTCGTGACACGCATCAAAAGAGGGATATCCCATGACAATATGGGTCATGAGCAGGAGACTTTTTTTCTTGTGTTTCTCCCGGATATAGGATTCAAGCATGGTATTGTGCCGCCTTTGTCTGGATAAAGGTTTTCCATTCAGGATCGTTGAGGGCGTCGGCCACGGTGAAGATGTCCTTGTCGCCTCTGCCGGACTGGTTGATGATGAGGATCTGGTCCCGGTGCAGGGCTGGGGCCTCCCGGAACGCCCCGGCAAAGGCGTGGGCCGATTCCAGGGCCGGGATGATGCCTTCGGTTTTCATGGTCAGTTTCAGGGCATCCACCACTTCCGCATCTGTGGCACTTTCAAACCGGGCGGTCTTGTTTTCATGCATGTGGGCCAGGATAGGGGATACGCCCACGTAATCCAGGCCTGCGGAAATGGAATGGGTTTCTTTCATCTGCCCGTCATCATCCTGGAGAAAAAAGGTTTTGTATCCCTGGGCAATACCGGAACTGGCATCGGCTGAAGACAGGCGGGCCGCATGCAATCCTGTGTCAATGCCTCTGCCGCCGGCTTCCACCCCCACCAGTTCCACCGGATCATCCAAAAATCCGGAAAACAGGCCCATGGCATTGGAGCCGCCGCCCACGCAGGCATACACCCGGTCCGGGAGCCGCCCTTCCCGGTCAAGGATCTGCTGCCGGGCCTCGATGCCGATGATGGACTGGAACCAGGTGACCATTTCCGGAAACGGATGGGGGCCGCAGGCCGTGCCCAGGACATAATGGGTGGTGTCCATGTTGGTCACCCAGTCCCGGAACGCCTGGTTGATGGCATCCTTGAGAATTTTCGTGCCGTCGGTCACCGGCACCACCTGCGCCCCCAGCTGCTCCATCCAGAACACGTTGGGCCGCTGGCGCATCACGTCTTTTTCTCCCATGTAGATGGTGCAGTCAAATCCGAATTTGGCCGCCATGGTGGCGCATGCCACCCCGTGCTGGCCGGCCCCGGTTTCAGCGATCACGCGTGTTTTGCCCATTTTCTGGACCAGCAGCCCCTGGCCCATGACATTGTTGGCCTTGTGGGCACCGGTGTGGTTCAGGTCTTCGCGTTTGATATAGATTTTTGCCCCCCTGAAATGGCGGGTCAGATTGGCGGCAAAGGTCAATGGTGTGGGCCGGCCGGAATATTCAGCCATCAGAGATTCATACTGCTTTCGAAATCCGGGATCGTTTCTGGCTGATTCAAAGGCGGATGCCAGTTCGTCAAATGTGGGGACCAGGATTTCAGGCAGGAATGCACCGCCGAAACCCCCGTAATAACCGCGGTGTTTCATGATAAAAAGGTCCTTAAAGCAACAGGTTGATAAACACAGGTCATGACAGGCTGCCGATGGTCTGGGAAAAAGCGAACCGGTCGGTTCTGCAGTACAGCACCGCATACACGGCTCTGGGCGCGTCCGGAAAATTGAGTTCCCGGGACACCGTGAGCAACGGCGTATCCGGTTTCAGTTCCAGCAGCCGGGCTGTTTCTGCATCCGGTGGTGCCACGGTAAAGACCTGGGTGCCGCTTTCCGGTGCCAGATGATATACTTCGGCCACGGTCCGGGACAGGGACTCGGTGCCGAGATCCACGCGGTCCAGACCCCGGAACATCTCCGGATCCAGGAAAATATCTTCTTTGAGAACCGGGGTGTTCTGAGCCCAGATCAGCCGGGATAGAAAATATGCTGATGAGTGATTGAAGGGGTTGTCCGGCTGATCGTTCACGGACTGGCGTGTCACCGGGGTGACAATGGTTTTTTCAATGGTTATGCCCCGGGTGAAAAACGCCTGGGAAGTGCCGGCCAGGGAAAACAGGTCCACTTTGGGGGCCGGTGACTGCACAAACGTGCCGGAACCGCGTTTGCGCACGATCAATTTTTTTTGTGCCAGCAGGTCCATGGCCTGGCGGACCGTGGGCCGGCCGATACGGTACTGCCCGGCCAAAGCGGTTTCAGACGGGATGGCCTGGCCGGGCGGGTATTTGCCGGATAAGATTCGTTCAGAAATAATGTCTGCCAGTTGATGATACAACGGCAGGGGTGAGCGGGGATTGAGCATGGTGTCCTCACTATCGGTTCATGGATATGAGACACACCCTAATGACAATCTGTCAAGTTGTCAAGACATATTTACAAATTATGTGATTACTCGATCAGCACTTTTTCCAGCCGGTCCACCAGAAAGTCCATTTCCTCATCATTGATCACCAAAGGCGGAGAGATACGGATGGTGTGTCCATGACTGTCATTGACCACCACTCCCAGTTTCAGGAGTTTGCGGCAGAAATCCATGGCATTGCCCGCTTTGACCTCGATGCCGATGAACAGGCCTTTGCCCCGGACTTCTTTGACATGGACGGACCGGTCGGCGATTGCCTGGATCCGTTTTTTGAGAACCACGCCTTTTTCAGCGGCCTGTTCGGCCAGATTTTCCTGTTCAAATACCTTCAGGGATGCGGTGCCGGCCACACAGGCCAGGGGATATCCCCCGAAGGTGGACCCGTCCGAGCCCTTGGAAAACACCATGTCCATGAGCGTTGCGTTGGTGATGAACACGGACAGGGGCACCAGGCCCCCGGACAGGGCTTTGCCCAGGATCACGCCGTCGGGCACGATATTTTCGTGCTCAAAGCAGAATTTTTTCCCGGTCCGGCCCATGCCCACCTGGATTTCATC